>RFHL01000725.1 GCA_003696875.1 Bacteroidota bacterium
ACAACAACCTGCTCTGGCAGGTGGGCCATGTGGTCGCCACGCAGCAGGTGCTTTGCTATGAACTAAGCGCGCTACCGTAAAGGGACCCGGCCCGAAGGGGATGCCTCGGCGGGGGAAATCGCGCAGCTGCTGGCGCTGCTGCTGGAGACCCCGGCGCAGGTGCGCGCCGACTATGAGGCAGGTCGCTTCACCGCCTACCGCCGCTACGAGACGAGCTATGGGGTGGTTCTGGCCTCCATTGAGGACGCCATCCGCTTTGGCAATGTGCACGAAGGCCTGCACCTGGGCTATATGATGGTGCAGCGACGGGCGGTGGGATAAAGGTTCCTTGTTCGTCGTTCCTGGTTCGTTCGAAAGGGTCGAATACCTTCATCCCTTCTCGCCTCTCGTTTCTCGCCTCTAACCCTCTCCTCTCAAGGCATCTCTCCTTTATACACCACCACCGCCAGGCGGCGGCCGTCGGGGCTGATGGCGAGGCGGTAGAAGTGGCCTACGCCGGGATGGCCCACCGGCAGCCACTGGCGATCGGTGCCGGGATGAAAGATGTACAGCTGATCATCGAGGCCCATGAGGAGATAGCCTTCGCTGCTCCAGCAATAGTCTTGCATGCCTGGCAGGGTCGCGACGATGGGCGTGGACTCCCCGCTCTTGGGATCCCAACGGTAGATGTAGGAGAGGCTGTCGGGGCCGGGGGCAACATAGCTGATGGCGGCCTCAGGGCCGGGGATGCGCTGCACGGCGCGCCCTACGTCCCGGGCGAGGGTGCGGGTACGCTTGTGCCTGGAGCGGGCGACTTCGAGGGTGGGCGGATCGCCTACCCGGAAGAGGGCAAGGTCTTTCTTGCTGTACCAGGCGTAGTAGCCGATGCGGTCGATTTTTTTGGTGAGCAGGCGGGGCCGGCCATCCTGTAGGGGATAGGCCCACAATCGCTGGCTGGAGTCGGGCTCGACCACGACGGCGGAGACGTGGACCCCATCGGGCATCACCGTGGGGGAATACTCGCTGCGGTCACGGGTCTGGGTAAGGCGGCTGGAGGTACCACTGCGAAAGGTGTAGCGGAAAATGTCGGTCTGCCCGTCGCTCTGGGCAGAGACGTACAGCATCGCCCGCCCGTCGGGCGTAAAGGCAGGCTGGTTGTCATAGCCGCGCCGGGGGGTGATGTTGAGGGGATTGGAAAAGGTCCAGCTGTTGCCCTGGGCCTGGATGTCGAGCAGGTAGATGTCGGTGTCGGGCTGGGCGGCGAGTGGCAGGCTCAGCAGGGCAAAGAGGCAGAGGGTGAGAAGGCT
>RFHL01000726.1 GCA_003696875.1 Bacteroidota bacterium
AGATAACCCCCTTCCAGCGCCCGTTTCTCCCGCACAAACCAGTCAGACGCCGCAATTATTCAAGTAATACTTTAAGTAAATAATGTTAATTATATCGAAATCGTATACTTATATTGTTTTCTGCTTGCTAGTCCCATTGGCCCCACCTACCACACAAGAATTAATAGATCCTCAATCTGAAGGGAGAAAATCAACATATGTTAAAAAAACATGCCAGCCTCGGCAACAATTCATAAGAAATAGGAGTAAAAGAAGTAATTTTTCTTAATTTTACCCGGCCAGACGTACCGGTCTACATAAACTCATCTTCATGCACCCCTATTCGCAAGCTTATCTGCACCTCGATCCTTCGGACAATGTGATCGTTCTGACCGCTCCGCTGGAGGCGGGCGAAACCCTCAACCTCCCGGAGACTGCAATCCAGATCGACCAGGCGGCGGCTTTGGGCGATCCGCTTGCCGCCCGGGCCATTGCCCCCGGCGAACCCATCATACAGTTTGGCGTGGTGATCTCCATCGCCCAGCAGGCCATCCCGGCCGGGGCGCTGCTGCGCCCCTTGCTGCAACCCGTACGTTAATCACCACCTGTGCCCTAACAGGGCAACCCACTTCGCCCTGAGATGCCACTTGGCGCTCGGGGCGAAGCTGTTTCTGTACCTTCAGCCGGTCGATGTCAGCGCAGCCGCACCCGCATCAGGTACATGTGAGCGGTCATGTACAAATAGCCGTCCCCCCCAATGGTACAGTTGGCCGTGGCCTGTCCGGTGCGAATCTGTCCCAGGGCCTTGCCCTCTGGCGTCAATACCCACACCCCTCCCGGTCCGGTGGCATAAAGGATGCCATTGGGGGCGACCACGAGTCCATCAGGCAAGCCCTTGCTGCCAGGCTTGGCCCCCTCAGCCGTCAGATCAACGAGGAGGCTGCCTCCGTCCACCTCCCCTACCCCATTCAATTGAAAGGCGTGAATACGAGCCCGTTCCGGGTCCGAAACCGCTACGTAGAGCGTCCGTTCGTCGGGCGATAGCCCGATGCCATTGGGCCGGGTCAGGCTGTCGACAAGCAGGTACAGTTGTCCGTCCGGATCGAGGCGAAAGACCCCCTGAAAAGACAGCTCCTGGGCCGGGTCGCCCGGCCCGTTGGGCAGGCCATAAGGCGGATCGGTAAAGTACAGGCGGCCTTGACGGTCAAAAACGGCGTCATTCGGGCTATTGAGGCGCTTGCCCTCAAAATGACTGGCCAGAGACACGAAGCGGGGCGCTGGGTCCGACAGCGGCGCTGCCATGCGGGCGACCTGCCGGTCGCCATGCTGGCAAAGCACCAGCCGGCCGGCCTCATCCAGCAGGAGGCCATTTGACCCCGGCTCGCCTCCCTCCCGGGTGCTATCGGCGCTGCCAGCGGGAAAGAGATAGCGCGAGAGACCGCCAGCCTCAGACCAGCGCATGACGCGGTTGGGAGGAATATCCGAAAAGAGGAGGTAGCCCCCCTCTTCCGGCACCCAGAGTGGGCCTTCTGACCAGGCAAAGCCTTCGGCCAGCACCTCAATGCGGGCATCCGGGGCAATCAGGCTATCCAGACCCGGGTCCAGGCGCAGGATGCTCAGGCTGTCAGCCCCGGCGGGAGCAGAGGAGACAGAATCGGAAGCGGTCCCCGGACCGCAGGCAGCCAGCAGGATCGCAGAGGTAACGGACACAAACAGACGCAGCATAACGCAAGGGATCAAAACAGACAAGATTCTTTCCTGAAAGATAGGCGCTGCGCGCGCCTTTTTCCAATAAAAAAATCCCTTGACCTCATGCGCACGAAGTACGAAATCACAGAGGATTGACTATATTCGCGAGTCGCTTCTTTACACCCGGGGCGCTCGCCCCATAGCCTGTCGACTATGAGTATCTGGATCAGCGGGAGCATTCCTGAGGTCATCTCCGCCACCCAAACCGGGCTGGTCAACGCCATTTTTGCTGATGCCCTGACCCTGCGGCAATGGGTTCGGGCGGGCCAGTCTGTTTCGGAGGCGCTGCGGGCGGTGGGAGAAGTGGCACCATACGCCCTCTTCGTCCAGCTTCGAGGGCCCCGGCGGGAGGACTTCCTGGCTGAAGCCGAAACCCTGCGGGACATTTCCGAGCTGGCGCAAGCCTGTGTGCCGCCCACGGCTGAGGGCCTGGCCGCGGCCGCCGAGCTCAGCGCGGAGGGACATCAGGTGATGGTCTGGGGCGTATGCAGCCTGGAGCAGGCTTTTCTCTGTGCCCAGGCCGAGGTGGCGGCCCTGGCGATCCCTTTTGCCACCTACCGGGCCACCTATTCCCAACCTCCGCAGCTCCTGCTGCAAGCTTGCCGGACCCTTTTCAACCACCTCGGCGCAGGCACCTTCCTGATGGGAGCCGACCTGCAGGCAGAGGGCGATACGGGACTGGCCCTGGCCCATGGCGCCGATGGGCTGATCGTCACCTATGAGCAGTTTGGCCGGCTGGAGCAGCCTACCGGGCTCACCGACCACTATCTTCAGGAAGCCGAGCAAGCCTATACCGAGATGGGCAAAGGCCGGCCTGAGGCCTGGTGGCGGTAGGGAAAAAACCGTGGAAAAATCGGGGAAAACGTCTTCGTCTGAGCCTCAGCGGTTCTGACGACGATCCCCTTTTTGCCAGCAACGTGGCAGGGAAACCGGGCGTATTCAAGGCATCCTCTCCGTGTAGGAAACCTGCACACTGGCCGCCCCGGCGGCCGGGAGGCCGCCTTTTACCCCTACCCTAGCCTACCTGTATGTCTGCCTACCAC
>RFHL01000727.1 GCA_003696875.1 Bacteroidota bacterium
ACTTTATTTTTTGAGCGTTGCTTAGCTCACATCCCTGTTGCCTATGCCGATCCCCCTTTATCAAGTCGACGCCTTTACCCGGCAAGTGTTTCATGGCAACCCCGCCGCCGTCTGCCCACTGGACGAATGGCTGCCCGATGACCGCTTACAGGTCATCGCCGCCGAGAACAACCTGGCCGAAACGGCCTTTTTGGTCCCGGAAGGAGCAGGCTATCGCCTGCGCTGGTTCACGCCCGTGCTGGAAATCGACCTCTGCGGCCACGCCACCCTGGCGGCGGCCCATGTGCTGTACACCGAGTTGGGGTACGACGCCCAGCGCATCCGCTTTTTTACCCGCTCTGGCGAACTGCCGGTGGTGCGGGACGGAGATCGCTACCGGATGGATTTTCCTGCCCGGCCTCCAGAGCCCTGTCCGGCTCCCCCGCTCCTGATCCAGGCCCTGGGCCGGCAACCTCTCTGGACCGGCCGCTCGCGTGATTATCTGGCCTTGCTGGAAGATGAAACCACGGTGCGGGACCTGCAGCCGGACCTTGCGGCCGTGGCCCGTCTGGAGGCCATTGGCCTGATTGTCACCGCTCCGGGTAACAAGGTGGATTTCGTCTCTCGATTCTTTGCCCCCCAGGCTGGCGTACCAGAGGACCCGGTCACCGGCTCAGCCCACAGTACCCTGGTCCCCTTCTGGGCCGAACGGCTGCAGAAAAACAGCCTCCACGCCCGGCAGATCTCGGCCCGGGGAGGCGAGCTCTGGACCGAAGCCCTTGGGGAACGAGTTTTCCTGAGCGGGGAGGCGGTGACTGTGATTCGAGGGACTCTGTTTATCTAGTGCCACCTTCGGATCGCCCCTGACAATATGCCCACCTTGATCCGGCTTGGTATCAAGCGACCAGCGAAGCGATCACCCTTTTGTTGAAAGTAGTAACATCCCGAGAATCAGGAACCTCCCCTTCCCATGCGCCTACTTACCTGCTTCTTCCTGCTGTTGATCGGGGCCATCCCGATATTTTCCCAGTCACAAACCGTCCTGGCCCCCGATGATACCCAGGTCGCCCTGGACCGGCTGTCCGCTGAAAAGCAGGCACTCTTTCAAAAAGGCGACGCCAGAACCCTGGCGGACGATTTTCGGTTAATCGAGCTGGGAGAATGGCTTTCCGTTGAGGGAAAATGGGTAGAAAAAGCAGAGGGCGAGCCGGACTACCTGCTGGTAGGAGCAGAATTAGCTTACCGGCAAAACGATTTTTCGCTGGCAGAATCGAGGGTAAAAGCGTACCTGGACCGAGTCCCGGGCGACCCCGCCGGGCGGCTGTTCCAGGCGCGCCTGTATATCGAAGCCTGGGAACTCACCAAGGCCGCCGAGATCTGCGCCCAATTACGGCAAGAAAATGACCTGCACGAGGGGGCAGCCCTGCTGCAGGGACGATTGGCCCTGCTGCAAAAGGACTATGCCGGGGCGCTCACTTTAGCGCAGGCGGTACAGCAGTGGAATCCAGCCAACGCCAAAGCCTATCTGCTCGAAGCGGAAGCCTATTTCTGGCTCCGCCAGCCCGAACAAGCCGAGGCACCCCTGCGCCGGGCGCTGGAACTTGATCCCTTTGATCCGGATGCCCGTTTTGCCTATGGCTATGCCCTCTGGCGACGGGTGGACGCCACCCTGCTCCCGGCCATGGCCGCACAGTGGGAGATCGCGCTCAGGGTCCACCCCCTGCATTATCAGACCCATTGGCATTGGGGCAATGGGCACACGCATCTGACCTATGCCGATTACGTAGATCCGCAGGAAGATGAAATCCGGCCCCAACTGGAGCGAGCCGACAGCCTGCTGGCTCAGAACCAAATTGAGGCCGCGCTGACCCACATCTGGCAAGTGGCACGGGCTTACCCCACTTCGGAATTGCCCATGATGCATCTGGGCTCGGCCTACTACATGGCCTATGATCTGGGGCCGGCTCGTTTGGACACGGCGCAAGAGATCTTTCAGGGCATTCTGTCCCGAAAGGCTCACTACGGCCCGGCCCACAATGGGCTGGCCGCAGTGATCAAGCAAAAGCGCTTTGCCTACCTGCATCAGTACGACTCCCTTGAGCAGGTGATCGCCCACACGCAGATCACCGATCCGGACAATTTTGCCGCCGTGTTTTCCGACCTCGATCGCTACCCCGGGGAGCGGGTCCGCCGCATGGTCTGGAACCAACTGTACAGCAGCGTGGTCTACTTCCCCTTTCTGCAAAAGCTTGGCCGCGAGTTTGTCATTCCGCCTCTGCACGAAGACCTCGCCCTGGCCATGGACCAGCCCTTCTTCCGGGGCGCCACCACCTTCGACAACCGGCAGTGGATGGACATACGCGGCGTCGGCAGCGGCGCGACCGGTATCGAATATGTCGAACGCGGGGCCCATCTGGAGCGGAATGTCACCCTGCACGAATACGTGCACCTCTTTCATGGCCAAGTCTTTACCGAGGCCGAGATGCGCGCGGTGCGGGCTCATTACTACCGGGCTATGGCGGAGGGCTACATCATCGACTACTATTCCGCCAACAACGAATTTGAGTATCTGGCCCAGACCTTCCCGGCCTATTTCATCCCCGTCAAGGTGCACCCGCTCAACCATAAGTCCCTCAATACCCGCAGCGACCTGCTGAGCAAGGACCCGGGGATGTATGCCTTCATCGATAGCCTGGTGCAGCGGCACCGCGCCTATCTGGCCGGGGATTCCGCCGCCATGGCCGCCAACTGGGCGGAAGTGTATGTCAAGCAAGCCGAGCGGGCCCACCGCCGTGAGGCCTGGGCCGAAGCCAGCGCCCTCCTCGACACCGCCCTGCGCTGGGACAGCACCTATCGCCCTGCCCTCCTGGCCCGGGCTGCCCTCGCCCAGGCCCAGCAGGCCTGGAACGAGGCCGAGTTCTGGCTGGAGCAAGCTGAAACCCCTGGCTATGCCCCCGCCCAGGCGGCGCGCGCCGCCTACCTGCGCGCCCGCTTCGATACGGGCCTGATCGCCGCCCCCGAGGCCCTGAGCCAGATGGTGGCCGCCTACGAAGCGGCCCTGTCACGGGAAACCGACCTGGCCGAGCGGGCCAGCCTGGCCGAATCCTTGCGTCGCACCTACCGCGACTTTGGCCGCTGGGTAGAAGCCATCGAAGCCGCCGACCGCTACGTACGACAAGCCCCGACCGTCTCTACCTACCTGCGCGATCGGCGGGACGAAGCAGCGGCCTTCGCCGCCGAGCTACGCGGCCGCCTCGGCTACCTGGCCGAGGCCCGGGCGGTGTTTGAGCCCCTGCTGGCGCAGAAGCCGCAGGACTATTATCTCCGCCGCCAATGGGCGGCCGTTCTCGCCACCAACGGGGCTTATCCTGAGGCGGTAGCGGTCCTGACTGCAGGGCAGCGCATCCTCGCCGCCGCCGGGCGGCCCGATCCCGATTATGCTGCGGCCATCTGCCTCTATGCCCTGAGCGGTGGCGATACCGCCACCGCTCAGTCGGCCCGGGCCGACCTGCCGGGGCATCCGCCGGCCTACGGCGATGTGTACCTCTGGGCGCAGGCCCGCTGCGCCTGGGGCGAAGCCGAAGGCCTCGACAGCCTCATCGGGGAGCCCGCCCGGCTTCCCGCCACCCGCGCCGAGCAGGAAAGGCTGCGAGGCCACCTGGCTGCAGCCCGAGGCGACACCGCTGCCGCCATCAGCGCCTATCAGGCCGCCCTGAAAGCCGACCCCTATGTCCTGGAAACCCGTTTCCAACTGCTGGAACTACTGACCGCAACAGGCGCGAGCCGGCAAGCCCGCCGCCTGGCCCGCGAGGGTAGCCTGCTGCCCCTGCCGCCCGGTCCCGCCGCGCAGCGGCGGCTGGAGGAGTATGAGTAGAGAGCGGTCGAGACGGTCCGTGCCTACAAGCACCCGGCCTGTAAGACCGGGCTGTAAGCCTCTGGCCGGGGCCTTGCCTCGAGAATGCGTTTATCCCCCAGGCTTCCGGCCTGGATCAGAGGCAAAGAACCTCCCCCGACTGCAACGCCAGACGACAAATAGGCATTACCTAATAGGAAGTGTTGGATTTCTGGCAAAAAGAGGCAGCATGAGATGAGGGCTTTTCTTTTCTTGAAAAGGTACCCATCAGCTGTCAAACCCATGGAAACAACCTGTGAATCTCCTGTTTACCTTGCTTCTAACAGTAGACTCGTCCCCATCTGCGAACTTTTGGGACAACACTTCTTCATCCCTTCCTATCAGCGCGGCTACCGCTGGGAGGAGCGGCAGGTACGAGAACTGCTGCAAGACATCTGGGACTTTTCCCAAGAGGGACGGGGGGACTTTTACTGCTTGCAGCCGGTGGTAGTGAAGAAACGAAACCTTGCAGATGGGGAGGAAGCAGAGCTTAGAAAGCTGCTAGATCGTAAGGAAGGAATCATTTACGAAGTCATCGACGGACAGCAGCGACTGACGACGATTTATTTGATTTTGAAAAGCCTCGGGCATGAAGATCCTTTTTCCATCGAATACGAGACGCGACATAACACGGCTGGATTCCTGAAGAAGATTTCTCCTGAGTCTGAAGGGGAATCAGAAAGCAACATCGACTTCTCCCACATGCATCGGGCTTATCAGACTATTGAGTGGTTTAAAAAAGAGCAGGAAGGGGGAAAACCAGATCGTGAGAATTTTAAAACCAAGTTGCTGGAGAACACCAAAGTCATCTGGTACTTGCCAGCCGGAGACGTAAACGGCGCCGCCCTCTTCGACCGCATCAACCGAGACAAAATCCCCCTCACCAATGCGGAATTGATCAAGGCCCTGTTCATGCAGGAGGCCAAAACCGCGACACATGGCCTCACCGACCTCAAGCAGTTGGAAATCGCCCTGGCCTGGGACCAAATGGAATACGCCCTGCGAGAGCCGGACTTTTGGTACTTTCTCAAGGGAAAGGACGGGGATGAAAAAAAAGCTCCCCCGAGCCAGATTGAACTGCTGTTTGAGTTGTGGGTAGGAGAAAAAGTCCCTGAGAATGAGCCTTATTTCCTCTTCCGGCAATTCAAGGAAAAGATGGCTAATCTAGAAAACGCATGGAAAGAAATCCGCATGATTTACCAGCGACTGCGAGAGTGGTACGAAGATGATGAGTTGTACCACTTGGTGGGGTATTTGATGGCGCGGCGGAAGGCCCCCAAGGAGATTAAAGATCTTCTTCCTCCTCTTTGCCAACAAGCTGAGCTTCCAGCCCAACACAAAAGCAAAAGTACTTTTTCTGGCTGGCTTACAGATGAAATCAAGAAGCCTCTGAAAAGCGTAAATCTTGACGAGCTGCCCTACGGCAGCGACAATGATATGATCAGGGATATCTTGCTGCTCTTTAATCTTCAGACACTCATTACAGGTAAATCTCGGCAACGCTTCCGCTTTGATCGTTTCTTTGAGGAGAAGTGGAATAGCATAGAGCATATACACGCTCAAAATCCACCTGAAGATGGAGGAGAGGAGGAAACCAAATTGCTAATCGCATTTTTGGAACAACTTGCGGCAACTAAAGAAGAGTCAGGGGATGCGGCGGACCTGAAAAAAGTGAAGGAGTTGTGCAAGCAGATGCAGGACTGGAACGGAGGAAAAACTCAAGAGTGGGTGGATTTGATCGCCCAAGCCAAAGATCTAATCCGAGAGATCAAAGACCGTTTTGATAACCTAGCCCTAGTATCAGGGAGTATCAATAGCACTTTAAATAACAATCCTTTCCTTGATAAAAGGAAAGAAGTCATCAAGATGGATATTTCTGGCCAGTTCATCCCGATCTGCACCCGGAATGTCTTCACCAAATACTACACGGTTCAACCTAAACAGATGGAATTCTGGGACTTGGCTGACAGAAAAGCCTACCTAAACGCCATCACATCCACCCTCACCACCTTCCTCCCTCAACCTGAAGCCACAAACCCATGAGCCAGCAAACCGCTAAACCCTATAGCCTCTGGCAACTGTTGAAAGAATACGCCATTCAAATCCCCCGCATTCAGCGTGACTATGCGCAGGGGCGCAGCGATCCCAAGACCCAAGAGGTCCGTAAAGGCTTTGTGGAGGAACTGATTGACAAGCTCGTTGAAGGGGAAAAGCTCAACCTAGACTTTGTCTATGGCACGGTGAAAGACAATACCCTCACCCTCCTCGACGGCCAACAGCGCGTCACTACCCTCTTCCTGCTTCACTGGTACGTGGCTATGCGGGCAGGAAAGCTTAACGAAGCAAAGAGTCAACTCAGCAAGTTTTCCTACGATACCCGCTTTAGCTCACGCGATTTTTGCGAGAAGCTGGTGGACTGCGTATGTAAGGATTCGGTTGAAAAAGGGCTAAATCCCTCCGCTTGCCTTGAAGACCAACCCTGGTTTTTCACTGCCTGGAAAAAAGATCCCACCGTCGCGGGCATGTTGGTGATGCTCGATGCGATTCATGAGGCGTTTGAGAAACGGGGTGATTGGGATAAGGATTGGAAAGGCTTGTGGGGCAAGCTACAGCTTGATGCAGAGCGTGAGGCTACGGCTTCGACAGGCTCAGCCTCCGCAGGGGAACCGGTCCCTGAGCTTGTCGAAGGGTCCGAGAAGGACGCAAGTGAAACTTACCAAGCACACTCAGCCTCCGCTTGCCCCATCACCTTTCAGTTTCTCAATATGGACAAGTTCGGCCTGACCGACGAACTCTACATCAAGATGAATGCTCGGGGCAAGCAACTTACGGATTTTGAGCATTTTAAGGCTTGGCTGCAGGAGGAGCATAGGGGTTTTTTTGAGGAAGAAAGAAAAGAGGCGAGAAAAGAAGATCGCAAGGATTTCTACACCAAACTTGACAACGATTGGACAGATATTTTTTGGAGCTATCGGGACAAGGGCAACAAGATCGACGAAGCTTATCTGCGCTTTTTTCAAGGGGTAGCTCTGCACAAGTGGCTGCTCTCAAAACCCGGCAAAGAGGCATCCAAAGATGACCGAGAAAAATTGATTAAAAGCGTCAATGAAAATCGGCCCCTCCTGAAATCTGATTGGGAGAAGTTGTTTGGGGAAAAGGAAACCCTGAACTACACTTTTGGCCTGCTGGATCGGTTTACGGAGGGGAAAGTCAAGGAACTGGCCGAGGTACTTAACTCTGAGTGAGAGTTGGGCGAAGAAAAAATTGGGGGCGAAAAGGGCATCCCGTTTTTCAAAAAGGATAGGGAAAATGACTGGGAGCCATCTGAAAAGCAAGATCTTTTCCTTCGGTTTGTCAGTTCTGACGCAGGATACGCTCAGAGGGTTTTATTCTTTGCCTTTTGCTGCTTTGTAGAAAAGCATGGGGTTGGAGCAAAAAGCAAAGAAGCCCTCCGCAGTTGGATGCGCGTCATGCGGAATCTGGTGGAGAATAGTACCTTCAACAATCCGGATTCCCTACAAAGGGCGATTCAGGGAATTGAAAAGCTGAAACAACATGCAGAAAGAATCATAGAGTATCTTGGAAAAGATAAGGAAGCAGAGATAACAGGATTTGATACGGATCAACGCCGAGAAGAAATCGAGAAAGCCCAGCTCATTGCAAATACTCCCAGACTAGAAGCCCTTTTCCTCCACTACGAAAACCACGCTTACTTCCGGGGGCAGATTGGGTTTCTGTTGGAGTATGGGAAGGACGAAAACGGTGCGTTTGATGCCGATGTATTTAAGGAATATGCGAGGAAGGCGGCTGTGATCTTTGATCCCGCGAATGAGGGTGCATTTCTCGAAGGGGAGTTTTTATTTCATCGGGCTCTGTTGACAGTGGGGGATTATAGCATTTGCGATGGCGGTTATGGAAGAAGGTGGAAAATGAACCTAGATTGGCGAGCTGAAATCCTATCAATGAAAGATGAAAATAATGATAGGCGTTCATACCTAAAAGCACTTCTAGAACCACTCTCGGAGGCTTCGCTTGAGGATTCATTAAAAGCCCTCCTACAACCACCTAATGGGGACGCTGCAAACTTTGAAGGGACCGATTGGTACAGTAACTGGCGAAAATATTTCATCGAATTTCCGGTACTATGGGGATGGGGTAATAATCACCTTGCCTTTTTTGACACCAAAGAGGAGAAACAATCCCAAAGGATCTGCCTACTAAACACTTCTAGCTTCAATGGATACTGGAAGGAGTTGCACACCTATTGGCTAAAATTCAAGCTCGAGGTGATACTGGATAAACAAACAAGTGAATACCACGAAGCCCGCTATTCGGATGGTGCACCCTATCTACGGATTCCAACCCAAAGGACCGAGTTAAGGGTTTTCTTCAGCAGCTCGGAGTATAATTCCGAAGAGTACGGAGGGTGGAAGAGTAATGGAATATGGTTTATTTCTCTATACAAAAACGAAGAGCAAATTACACAGCTACCAGAAATTGACGGAATAGGGATAGAGGAGGAATATCATGCCTATTGGGTAGAAGAACAATTCCTGAAAGAAGAGAGAAGCTCTCCGGTTTTAGACGCCATTGAAAATATCTTAGAGACATGCAGCAGCAAGTCTGCCCCTTTTCAAGAGGTATCTATATGATCGTGAGACGATCAAAGCCCCCTCATTCCCTCAAATTCAGTAATCCTACTTGCCAAATTTCAATAAATTTAGCAACCACACTTGCCAAATTCACTACTTTTGCTGTATGACATGGATAGCCCGTTTCTACGAAACCCGTATAGAGCAAATGCTACAGCCGGGAAAAGTGTTGTGGCTCTATGGCTCGCGGCAGGTGGGGAAAACCAGCCTGTTGAATCGCGTTTTGGAGGGGCGAGGTAAGGTTTTTCGGGGAGATGGACAGGATATGGTACTGAACCGATTGCTTACTTCTCTGGATTTGACGCAGATTCAAACCGCTTTTCGGGGCTACGACCTTGTGTTCATTGACGAGGCCCAAAAGGTGGAGCATATCGGGCAGGCCCTGAAGCTACTTATCGACCATGAACCTCAACTGCAAGTAGTAGTGAGCGGCTCCTCTTCCTTTGACCTTTCGCAGAAAGTAGGCGACCCCCTGACCGGACGGCAAAAGGTCTTCATGCTTTTTCCTGTTTCGGTCCTCGAACTCACAGAACTGTGGGGGGGCATAGGGGTGATGCAGCAGTTGGAAAACTTACTCATATATGGCTGCTATCCCGAGACCTTGACGGCCCCCAATCTCGAAAGCAAACGCGAATACCTCGTCAATCTGCGGGACGCCTTCCTGCTCAAAGATATTTTGGAACAAGAGCGGGTGAAGAGTCCAGCCAAACTATTTGATCTTCTACGCCTGCTTGCCTATCAGATCGGGGGAGAGGTCTCCCTTAACGAACTAAGCAATCAACTCGGCATCGCCAAACAGACGGTAGAGCGTTACCTGGACCTACTGGAAAAAGTATTCATCATCAAAAAGGTGCAAGGCTTTTCCC
>RFHL01000728.1 GCA_003696875.1 Bacteroidota bacterium
CCCCTCAACCTCAAGCGCATCCGCGAAGAACTCCTTCGCTTTCAGCCTGAACTCCCCGACTGGGTCGCCTTTGCCAGTCCGATTTTTTCCCACCCCCGGCCCTATGCCTTGCTACAGCATGTCGGAGCGCGGCTGCAGCAGCCCCTGCCTGAGGGCGTACACCCTGGCGACCTCGTCGCCCGTTGGGCTGCCGATCTGGACGGAAGAGGTGCGCCCCCTCCGGCTCCTCCCCGCCACCCCTGGTGGCGGCGATGGTTGCCGCCCTGGCGCAGGGAGAATTAGGCCGCCCGTTCCCATCTTGCCCATAAATTTGCTACCTTTGACCGGCTTTTTCGGGCTGTTCGCGATCTCACCGAGGCGGAGCCTGACTGCGCCCGGACCAGCCTGCGGATGATACGCTTTGTGAGATCTTGTGCGGGTACCTTTTCTCTGACCGCTCTTCTCTGACCTCTGTCTTCTCTCTATTATATTATGAAGATTTCCTATAACTGGCTCAAGGAGTACATCGATTTTGACTACAGCCCCGAAGAACTCCGGGACGTGCTGACCATGACCGGCCTCGAAGTCGGGAGTGTGGAGACTGTAGGTGGCCCCGCGCATAGCCTCGATGGCGTCGTGGTGGGGAAGGTACTTTCTGTTACCCCGCACCCCAATGCTGATCGCCTCCGGGTCTGTCAGGTGGATGTGGGGGGCGAGGCACCGCTGAACATCGTCTGCGGTGCGCCCAATGTCGCCGAGGGACAATACGTGCCGGTGGCGACCATCGGGGCCGAACTCCTGCCCTTTGGGGAGGAAAAAAGCTTCAAAATCAAGAAGGGTAAAATTCGGGGCGAACTCTCCGAGGGTATGATTTGTGCGGAAGATGAACTCGGGCTCGGGGCCGGCCACGAGGGCATCATGGTGCTGCCCGAAGGCAGCCCGGTAGGGGCTCCCTTTGCCGATACCCTGAAGAGCGACCAGGATTTTGTCCTCGAAATCGATCTGACTCCCAACCGGGTGGATGCGGCCTCACACTATGGCGTCGCCCGGGACCTCGCCGCGCTGCTGCGCAAGCCTGCCCGCCTGCCTGAGCGCATGCTCGATCCCGCCGGGCTGACGATGCCGCATCCCATCCCGGTCAAGGTCGCCGATCCCGAGCGTTGCCGGCGCTACACCTCGATCTACATCGAGGGTGTGACCGTCAAGGAGAGCCCCGACTGGCTCAAGGATCGGCTGGTATCCATCGGCCTGCGGCCGATCAACAACATCGTGGACATCACCAACTACGTGCTTCACGAACTGGGGCACCCCATGCACGCCTTTGATGCCGACCAGCTCCGGGGGCGGCAGGTCATCGTGCGTACCATGGCTGAGGATACACCCTTTGTCACCCTCGACGAGAAGACCCGGACTCTGCAGGCCGGGCAGGATCTGATGATCTGCGATGCCGAGCGCCCGCTCTGTATCGGTGGCATCATGGGGGGGCTCAATTCCGGCGTGACTGAGCAGACGAAGAATGTCTTTCTTGAATCGGCTTACTTTGATCCCGGGACCGTGCGGCGCAGCGCCAAGCGTCTGGGATTGAGCACCGACTCTTCCTTCCGCTTCGAGCGGGGGGCCGATCCCAATATGA
>RFHL01000729.1 GCA_003696875.1 Bacteroidota bacterium
CCGGACTGCTGAGCAGCGCCACTTCCGAAGGAAGCAGGGTGTCGAGGTCGTCGCTATGGTGGATTCCCACAATTTCGGACTTGCCATAGGGGCGGGGTGTCCAGCTCTCGGGCGCGAGGGGGGCTTCCATGAGTTGCTCGACCTGCTCGCGTCGGGCGTCTTGCCAGCGGCCCAGCAGCTGCGCCAGTTCCCGGAGCTGGGGGTCCCGCCCCAGGCGCTTGGCAAAAGCCTCCATCTTGTCCCAGGGGATGCGGTTCCAGCTACCCAGGCCATCGTTCCACACATGCCCCAGGAAGTGGTAAAAGGGCCCCATCAGGTCGCCCCAATCCTGAAGCTGCTCGACCTTGCGGGCAAGGTCTTCATAGTAGGTGGCAAAGGTCTGGGCGTAGAACAGGCCTTCGCTACTGTTTTTCTTCTGATCGAGAAATCGGCCCCAGTCGCGCAGGATTTGCTGGCGCAGGACGTGGCGGTCCTGCTTTTCGGGCTGTTCCTGGGCATCCTTCTCCAGCCGATCAAGGGTCTGACGGTAAAAGGTCCAACTCAGCTGGTGACCCGGGTAGCGTTCCGCCAGGGCGTCCAGCTCGGTCAGCCACTGCTCGCGCGGTGCCTCCGCGCTGTGGTGTCGAAAATAGTCGAGCCGGCTCTGCTCTTCCCGATAGGCATGTGAGGCCTCAAATCGCTGGTAGGTCTGTCGGCACCAGTCCAGGGCCTCCCGGGCGACGCTAAAGGCAAACTCCTCATGATGGGCGGTCAGCTGGCGCAGTTCTTCTTGTCCCATCAGCTGCTCCAGCAGCTGGTACCAGTTGGGGAAGTCCGCTTGCAGGCCCGAGGCCTGCAGATGGGCCTGCGCGGGATAGCTGGGGTCAATCAGGAATTGATAGAGCTCGCCGGCCACGAACCGCCGCCACCGGGCGGTCATCAGCCCGCCGAAGTGTAGAAAGCCCGAGAGCTCCGCTTCAATCTGTGGCCAGGGATTCATAGTGGTGGCGAATTTTCTGTATTTCCAGCTTCAGCTGCAGGAGCTCCTGGGTGAGTCCTTCCAGGCTGTCCAGGATATGACTGGTGGGCGGATCTATCAGGAAAAGGTGGTGACGGAGATGGGGGGCATCCTGCACGCGCCGGGCTTCTACCGCTTCGATCATCTCCGCGCAGGCCTGCAGCAGCAGCTGCGTTTGGTTGTTCCAGATTCGCACCAGCTCGGGTGCGGGCGTGCGGGGCTCCACTTTCTCCTCCAGCTGAGTCTCGGTTTCTATGCCTTGGCGCCGGTCTCCGATCAGGAGAGAGAAGCCCTCATCCCGCCGCACCTCATAGGTGCGAAAAGGCCTGAACGTGCCGCCTACCTGCTCCAGCAGGGGCAGGGTGCGGGGACCCTTCTCGGGCAGGTCCTCCCAATCACGCTGCCGCAGAAAGGCATCGTTTTCCCCCCAGAAACCGGGAAGCCTGTAGAAGAGGTTGTTTTGCTTGTCATAATGTGGCACCAGGCGCTCAACAGGGACCTCATAGCGGTGGTTGGTTTCGCGATCTACCTCGGCCTGCAGCTGCGCGAGTTCTTCGCGCAGGGGTTCCTGCCGCACCAGGCGGCGATAGCCATAAGTCGTGATGGCATCCAGTACCAGCTTTTGGGATTCTTCGATCTGGGGCAGCTGGTTCCAGATACAGTCGGCGATCAGCAGGGTATCAATGACATGCACTTCCTCCCGCTCATGCAGAAAGGCTGAGGTCCGCAACAGCTGGGCAATCTTGCGCCAGCGGCGGTCCGAGACATACATCTGGGCCTCGGGCTCAGCCTGCTCGTTGCGCCGCCGGATGCGGCGGCGCAGATAATTGATCAGGCCCAGGATATGGCGAGGCATGGCGACCGCATCTATGCCTGCCTGCCAGGAGCGGTACTCCTCCTCGCTGATTTTGAGGTCTTCGGCCACGGTATCCCGATAGGCCGGTTGACTCGGCAGGCTCAGCAGCAGGTTGAAGTTGGCATCTTCCTCGATGTTGTGAACCACCATGCGCAGCAAAAAGCGGTCCCAGAGCGCATCCAGGCCCTCACCGGCCAGGGGCAGCTCGTTGGAGGCGGCAATCAGGCCCCGGATCTGAACGTCGATCTCCTGTTCCCCGTTGCGATAGATTTTTTCATTGAGGACCGTCAGCAACGCATTCTGGATCGGCGGACTGGCTTTCCAGATTTCGTCGAGAAAAACGATCTGGGCTCCGGGCAGGTATTTGTCCGTGAGGCGTTCGTATTTGTCTTCCTCCTTGAGCTTACGAATCGAAACTGGCCCAAAAACTTCGTCGGGGGTGCTGAATTTGCCCATCAGGTACTCAAAGGCGCGGGCTTCGCGGAAAGCGAATTTCAGCCGGCGGGCGATCATGCTCTTGGCCACGCCGGGCGGGCCGAGGAGGAACATACTTTCCCCGCTGATGGCCGCCAAGAGGGCGAGGCGCATCAGGTGTTCTTTTTCGTAGAGCTGGTAGCTCATCTGGGCGATCAGCGCCCGAATCCGGTCGGGCAAGGAGGCAGGCACATCCATAACGGGAAATTACGGGTGACCTGCCGCAATCGCAAGATGTGGGTCAGGCCGGGCTGCGGGGACCTTCGATTTCCTTGGGGAAGCGCTTGAAGGTGGAAAACAGCCAGCGCATGCAGCGGTGGGCTACATCTGGCTGGACATACATCATCGGGCAGCCCCAGGGGATGACCGTGACCCCGTGTTCCAGCGCGTAGGTGACGGCCGCCTCGGAATAGCTGCTGTCATCAAGGGAGCGGTGGATCCAGAGCCGGGGGATGCCTTGTTCGACACAGGCCCGGGCCAGGGCCTCGGTGGCTGCCGGGGGGGTGACGGTAAAGACGCCGTCTACCGGCTCGGGCAGGGCGGCGAGGTCGGGGTAGCAAGGCGCACCGTCGATGCTGTCAACATGGGGATTCAGGGCAAAAACGGTGTAACCGTTTTCCCGCAGTTTTTTGGCGATGGCGTTGGCGGGGGACTGCCCGTCGCGGGAAACACCCGCGACGACGATCCGCTTCTGGGCCAGGAAATCGTCGATGGCCGCGCGAAAGGAGTTCATGTCGTGCACTTGAGGGGAACCAATACGCTGCGCATCCCTGTCAGATAGCCGAAAGGTACCCTCTTGGCTCAAGTCCGACAAGGACTTTGGTCACCCCCAGTCAAAAGCCATGGACGTACCCTTCTAAACAGGACACTCGAAACTTTCTACCGATCGTAGCGGATCTCAAAGGAGGCGTGGATGTCCACAGCCCGCGTGATGCGGTTCATCAGCGCATTGTGCTGCTCAATGTTGCGGATCAGATCGTCCTGCAACTGGTTGAGGTCCACGGCCAGGCTGTCATAGCCGGCTTTTATGCCGACAAATTCCTGTCGGGCTTCGTCCTCATCCAGCCGGCCCTTCATGAGCTGGGTCTGCCAGTCGTTGAAGGATTCCACGGCCGAAACGAAGGCTTCCTTAGTCTTTCCAAAGCGCGTTTCCAGCTTGTCCCGATCCTGCATCATGTTGCGGTACTGGCTCCGCAAGCCGTAGAGGTTGCTGCGCTCGGTGGTGGCGGGATCGGAGATATAGGGATCGACTTCGTCAAAATCGGCCTGATAGCGGCGGGCGGTGATGCGCAAGTAGCGGTCGATGAAGGATACCTTGCTGCTGAGGGTCATCCACTCGGGGTCGAAGCGCTTCACCTCATTGATCAGGGAGAGGTCATCGGAGCCACAGCCTGAAAGGGTTAGGCCCAGTAGGGAGACAATCAGCGTCGATAGGAGCAGAATGCGTTTCATCAGCATAGAGTTCGGATGGCAAAATACGGGGATTTTCCCGGATGCTCAAATTGGGCGTGGTCGGGCTTGGGTCTTCTCCTGTCTCAAACCTACCAGAGATCAAAATCCTGATTATCTTTAGGCCTTGTCACCAGCCAGACCTTCGCCTATGTCTTTTCAAGGAACCGATACCTACGTAGCCACGCGCGACCTGCAGGTCGCTGTCAACGCGGCGATCCAACTGGAAAAACCCCTGCTCGTCAAGGGCGAGCCGGGTACAGGCAAGACCTTGCTGGCTCACGAGATTGCTCGGGCGCTGGACATGCCCCTGCTCACCTGGCACATCAAGTCGACTACCACGGCCCAACAGGGGCTGTACGAATACGATGCTGTCTCCCGGCTGCGAGACTCACAGCTGGGGTCCGATCGCGTGGGCGATATTGCCCACTATATCCGCCGGGGCAAGCTCTGGGAGGCCTTTGCCAGTGCTCAGCGGGTCGTGCTCCTGATTGATGAGATCGACAAAGCCGACATTGAGTTTCCCAACGACCTGCTGTTGGAGCTGGACCGCATGGAGTTTTACGTCTATGAGACGCAGCAGACCATCCGGGCGCAGCAGCGCCCGGTGGTAATTATCACCTCCAACAACGAAAAGGACTTGCCCGACGCCTTTCTGCGCCGCTGCTTCTTTCACTACATCAAGTTTCCCGATGCTGCCACCATGAAGCGCATCGTGGATGTACACACCCCCGGCCTGGACCAGCGCCTGCTGGAGCGGGCGCTGACGCTGTTTTATGAGCTTCGGGACCTGCGTGGCCTCAAAAAACGTCCCTCAACCAGCGAACTCATCGACTGGCTTAAACTCCTTATTCTGGAGCGCATTTCCCTCAAGGAATTGGAAGAAGTGAACCTCCGGGAGGGCTGGATGCCCTACGAGGGGGCTCTGATCAAGAATGAGCAGGATTACGAACTCATAGCGCGCTTGCGCAAGCGCTCCTATTAATCCGCCTCCGGAAGGCGGCATGTCTTCAATGCCTATGAAAGCCTGGATTCCCAATATACTTACCGCCGCCAACCTCTTTTGCGGGATGCTTGCCCTCATGTTTGTGGCGCAGGATGCGCCCTGGGCGGCGACCACCGCCGTGGCGGTGGCGCTGATGATGGATTTTCTGGACGGCTTTGTGGCGCGCCTGCTCAAGGTGAGCTCGCCCGTGGGGAAGGAGCTGGATTCCCTGGCCGACTGTGTCACCTTCGGCGCGGTGCCGGGCATGATCATGGCCCGCATGATCGCCGAGTCGCTGGGACAGCCTTTCCCGGCAGCGGTCCTGGCGCCGGACGGTTTTCCGTGGTATCTGACGGGCTTCCTGATCGCCGTTTTTTCCGCTCTGCGCCTGGCCAAGTTCAATCTGGACGAGCGACAGAGCGATGCCTTCTACGGCGTCCCCACCCCTGCCAATACCATGCTGATCGTTTCGCTCTGGATGGTGGTCGAGACCCTGCCGGGCAGCCGCATGGCCGAGCTGCTGTCTCTTTCCTGGGTGCTGGTCGGGATCAGCCTGCTGGCCTCTGGCCTGCTGGTGGCCGATGTGCGCCTGTTGAGCCTCAAGTTTAAAAACCTGCGCTGGGGGGGCAACATGTACCGCTTTCTGTTGCTGGGCGGCTCGGTGATCCTGCTGGCAGTCTACCGCTTTGCGGGGGTGCCTTTTATTTTTATCCTCTACCTGTTCCTTTCGGTACTGGACACTTTCCGGCTGCGCCGGAAAGTGGGTTGAGGCTATATGCCACGTGTCGCATGCGCTTCCCAGGGGTGGGGCAGATCCATCTGTTGATACAGATCTACGAGGCAGGGAGTGGCCTCGGCCTCGGCGATCAGCGTTGCCAGCGGGGCTTCCAGCCAGGTGTAGCGAAGCGACCCCTCCAGCTGGCGCACGTGGCGGGCGATCTCCCGCCGCAGGGCGGCGGGGATCCAGCGGCCCGTCAGACTGACGGCCTGTCCGGCCTGCGCATAGACCGACAGAAAATGCTTGAGAGGGCGCAGCCCCAACTGCCAGGTGTGAACATCCTGGTGGTTCAGGCAGGCGAGTGGGTCCAGGGAAAAGGTGGGCGCCTGCGGCAGACGGCCTGCTTCCTCAGTCAATTGGGTGGCTGTGCCGCCAAGCATGAGATGACAGGTAAAGCGCGGCCGAGCTGTGAGGGGAAAGATCGGCTCCTGCCGGATCAACTTCTCCAGCAGGGGGGCATGTTCCTGGGAAATGGCCCGGGATAGGGCGTTTTTGAGCTGGAAGGGTGCCTTGGCATAGAACTGCTGTAATTCCGCATAGCTGCCCAGGCGCTCCGTGACCTGGGGCACGGTCTCCTCGTTGAAGGTTCGCACCAGATGCAGAACTTCCCCTTTATCCACGCATACCCGCCCCGAGAGATCGAAGAAGGCAAAAATGCCGAGCAGGCGCAGGTCCAGCCGGGTGGCGAGGAGCAGGTAGTTGTCGAGGGGCTTTTGATGAAGGCCCCAGCGGAGGGGGATATGGTGCCAGCGTACGAGGTCCAGCACCTGCCGACACTGCCAGGAGGTCAGCTGTGGCTGACCGAGGAGCAGGTCGCGTGCGAGGGGTAGCCCGGCCCGCTCGTGGCCTTTGGCCGACCAGCGGGTACCGGTCCAGCGCGTGACGCGCGGCTTGCCGATGTCATGGAGGATGGCGGCCCAGTAGAGCAGCTCCCGCTCGGCGGGACTCAGGTCAAAATCGTCTACATGGCGTTCATACTGCTGCAACACCATCAAGGTGTGATGGTATACGCTACCCTCGGCGTGGTAGCGGGGATTTTGCTGGGTGGCCCGTAGCTGCTCGATGAGGGCGGGGGGCAAGGGAAGGTCACGTTCGGGAATTCGGATCATGCATCCGCTTTATAGGGGGACCGCATATGTTCAAAACGGCCGGGAAGCCGGTCGCGTGGCGCGTGCACTCAGGGGCCGGATCCACCCCCCGCCTCTTCTTCTTCTTCGGTGGGAGGGACTTCTTCTTCGAGCATCTCAATGATGTCCGATTCCAGTTCTGACTCCAGGTCCAGGTCGTCAAACAGGGCTTCCTCGGCGTCTTCTGCCTCAATTTCCTCGGCCCATTCGGCTTCTTCGCTCTCGCTCCAGTCAAACTCGCTGTCGAAATTTGGGTCGGCCTCGACCGGCAGATCTTCGCCAAAAAACAATTCCGCTTCGGTAGGGAGCCAGAGGTCGCCCTCGTAGGTGTCGTCCAAGGCCAGTTTGAACTCCACCCGCCGATTCTGGCGTCGGTTTTCCTCGGTGTCATTGGGTACCAAAGGCCGCGTCTCGCCATAGCCTTTGGCGGTAATGCGCCCCTCGGCAAAGTTGCCTTTGCGGGTGAGGTAATCGGCGATGGCATCGGCCCGCTCCTGAGACAGGCGCAGGTTGCTCTCCTCTCGGCCCACCGCGTCGGTATGCCCTTCCACTTCCAACTTGAACATAGGGTACGTTTCGAGGAAGCGCACAATGTAGTCCAGCTTGGGCTTGACCGAAGACTTCAGCTTGGCACTGTTGCTGCGAAATTCCATCGACTCGAAAACGATGGGCTTGTTTTCCTCAAAGCTCTGGGTGAAAATGGTGAAGGTGGTATCACCCGTAAGGACCATCTCTTCCTCGAGGGTAAGAAAGTTATCGCCCAGTACAAAGAGCCGGTAGCGGCGGTCATTGACCAGGTCAAACTCGAAGTAGCCATCTTCGTTGATGCGTTTGGGGGCGACTTCCACCCCTTCCTCCAGATCCAGAATCATGACCGTCCCGCGGAGCTTAAAGCCGGAAACCGAGTCGACGAGGTAGCCCTTGAGCTCGGCTACCGCATCCGGGCGGGCCTCCATCGGCATGGGAAAGGCGTAGAGGTCAAAATTTTGTCGGACGTGGTCCTCCTCCGGATTTTCTGAATTGGAATAGAAAATGAGCGTGCCCCGGCCATTGATGGTGAAGTAGTACTGGTTGCCGTCGGTATTGATCAGCGGGCCGAGGTTTTCGGGAAATTCCCAGCGGTCGCCTTTCCAGCGCGACTTGAAGATGTCGTAGCTGCCATAGTTTTTTAGATGGCCGGTGGAGGAAAAGTACAAGGTCTCATTGATCCGGTGGAAATAGGGCGTGACTTCATTTTCCGCCGTATTGATCATGGGACCGATGTTTTTCGCCGGGCTCCAGCGGCCGCTTTCGTCATCGCGGGTGGCATAGTAGATATCGGTCCCGCCGAATCCGCCGTTGCGATTGGAGACAAAGAATAGGGTACGCCCGTCGGGGGCGATATTGGGTTGGGAGTCCCAGGCCTTGGAGTTGATTTCGCTGCCGAGGTTTTGCACGTGGCCCCACTCCCCGGTGCTGGGGTCGTAGCGGGCGGTGTAGATGTCACAACTGCCAAAGCCGCGGTCCTCGCGGCAGCGGGTGAAATATAGCGTCACCCCGTCGGGGGCCAGGCAGGCCGAGCCTTCGTTGAAGGAGCTATTGACCGTATCGGAGATGCGCATGGCTTCGGTCCAGTCGCCGGTGATGAAGTCGCGCTCGGAGAAGTAGAGGTCTTCGTTGTTGATGGAAAAGGGGTCTACATAATCCTCTGGCCGCATGCCTGAAAAGTCCCGCCGGGAGGTGAAGATAAGGATGCTATCGGTGGGATGCAGATAGGGGGCATAGTCAGGAAAGTCCGAGTTAATGGTCGGCGGCATGCGCTCCAGGACGGCTTTGGGAAAGATGAGCGGGTCCACTCGACGGCGCACCTCCAGCAGTTTGTAGTATTGGTCGATAGGGAGCCACTCGACTTTGGTAGGGGCCTGCAGTTGGGTCAGGGCAAAGTCGGGGATCTTGTTGCCCCGGTCGTGCATCTTGGCCAGTTCGTAGTAATGGATGGCTCCGATGGTGTCCCCCAGCAGGTGCTTGACGCCCCCGGCCATCCAGAGCAGGTCATAGTCGAGGCGGAAGTTTTCAGTTCCAAAACGCCGGGTGTAGTCCATCAGTAGGGCGTCGAGTTCCTTCAGGAGCGGGAGGGGGTTGTCGGTGGCCTCTCCTTCGGCATGCAATGATTGAATCTTGGCGTAGGCCTTCTCGTCATAGTAGCGCTGTCCGGCTTCCAGATTGGGAAAATAGGGAAGCTGGCCGATCTCGGCCATGATGTCGGCCTCGTCGCTACGCACCACCACGGCCTTTTCCTTGATGATCTGCCCTGCTTCACCCTCGGCAGGGACCTCCTGGGCGGGGAGAAGGGCCAGGCTCAGCATCAGGGAGAAGATAAATAGAGAAAGAGTCTTCATGGGCTTGGGATGAAAAGCGCCTCTAATGAATTCGATGCCTATCAGGAGGAGAACGCAGGAAAATCGCGGATGTTGGCTGCTCACTTCAGGCCATAGTGCTGGACGAGCTCGTAGGTACTCCAGTTCAGGCAATCGGTGGTCTGATAGCCCAGTAGGGCTACCACCTCGTACAGGCGATCCAGGCGGGGGGCCTCGATTTCCAGGAAGGGCGGGATGGCCGCCAGTTCGCCCTGATAGTCGTCGATGACCACATGGGCATCGCCCAGCTCGTACTGTGTCCGGAATTTACGGGTTTCCTTGATCGCTTCCAGGCCAAGAACACGCAATATCTTTTGTACCACCGCCGGGTCTTCCACGGTGGTTTCGTATTCCTCCATGGCCTTGGCCCCTTCGCGTGAGATATGCTCTTTGAAGGTAAACTGCACCACGTCGCCTTCGCGACGCAGGCGCAGCACCTGCCCGGCCTGGGTCAGGCCCCGCCCCGGCCAGTCGTAGAACTGCGCCAGCATTTCCCCGTCAAAGCTGCGGGTAGCCCCAAGGGCTTCCAGCCGTTGTTCGAGAGCTGTCCGGTCAATCTCCAGAATTTTTACTTCGATCTCTGTGGCCATATGTATGGGGGTAGAGGAAAAATCTCGCCTTTCCGCCGCCTGCTTTGGCCTCCTGACGCCCGATTTCTCCTGAAAAAAAAGATATCTTCACCACAAAAATAGGAAGGCCCGAAGGATTTCTGCTAACCGATGGCCCTCCGTCTTCGTTTTTGCTGTCCCCCTCCATTTATGCCAATCCTATGGACCTTTCCTACATCATCAATCACCTGGGCGAAGAGCGCGAGCAATACTACCGGGCGGCGGCGCC
Source organism: Bacteroidota bacterium (assembly GCA_003696875.1). Classification (GTDB taxonomy): domain Bacteria; phylum Bacteroidota; class Bacteroidia; order J057; family J057; genus RFHL01. The sequence continues at coordinate 9,900 of RFHL01000729.1, forward strand.
GCCCCTGATGCAGAGCAGCAACTTTGCTTTTAACGATGTGGCGCAGATGCGCAACTCGCTGGCCCATGAGATGGACATCCCCTTCTACACC
>RFHL01000730.1 GCA_003696875.1 Bacteroidota bacterium
AAGCAAGGGGATTGGGAACCGATACAAACCTGGGACCTCGACCGGCTGGAGCCGGGCGATTGGGTGTCCTACAGCGGCAACAAAAACGCCGTCTTTCGGATAACCTGTACCGCCGGCAAAAAAGTCTCGGTCTTCGAGGCCAACTGGCTGGAGACCGGCTCGCCGGGGACCTCCGATGTGGCCTCCATGCTTACCTCCGGAGATGGCACGACGGCCGGCCTGGAGTTTCTGGCCTATATGGCCCCTCCGGGGCGAGAAAACAACGTAACCGACCCCTTTACCGGGAGCAAAATCGGGGATGCCACCCACCTCTACCTCTTTTCCCGGGATACGGCCCATGTCACCGTCAAGGATGCCAAGACAGAAGGCAACGTTATTAGCCGGAGCTATACCATCCTGCCCGGGCGCTATGCCGACTGTGCGCTGAACCTGAACGAATGGCGCAGCATCTACAACGGCAATGGCAACCCGAACTCGGGCCCGGATCGGCCCTATCTGTTGGTGGAGTCGGACCGGCCCATCTCGGTCTTCAACACCAACTTCAACGACAACTGGATGAGCTACTTCGGTACCTCACAGACGCAAGACTTTGGGGTGATCAGCGAAATGGAGGAAACGGTGGCAGAAGCGGGAGATACGGTCTCCGTGACCGGACAAATCGTCCTGGAAGGGACCGATTCACTAGAAAATGCCGAGGTCGAAATTGTGGTGGGGAATGGCGCGACGGTCATCGAGTCGCATCTGCGCGAAAGCGGTGGCAGCCTCAACATTGAAGGCGAGCTGTATCCCAACGGCAATACCGGAGAGACCCGGGTGGTCTTCGAAGATGTGCCCAATCTGTCTCCCGCCCATCAATATGAAACCGAAACCGACATCCAGCTCAACAGCAATTACAACAATGGCGATCCGATCCAGAGCAATACGGTGATACAGGTAGAGACGGTGGTCTCCGGCGAAATCGGCGGCATCTATCAGCAGGCTTCTACCGCCACGGGGGTAACCAATCAGACTTCCAACAAGCCCCCGCCGATGTTTTTCCGGCTCTCCACGGCCAATACCATCACCACCGATGAGCGCGAAAACCTGGGGGTTTCCTTTGGGGACTTTAACAACGACGGCTTTCAGGACGTCTACGTGGCGGGCTACAACTCGGCCCAGCCCGGCCTTTTGTATCAAAACAATGGCGATCGGACCTTTACCAAGATCACGGAAGGGGTCGTGACCACCGACCTGGGGGTGGCGGTATCGAGTACCTGGGGCGACCTGGACAACGATGGAGACCTGGACCTCTTCGTCGCCTATGCAGGCTCGCGCTCCAAGCTCTACTTCAATACCAACCGGCGGGGGGCCTTTGCGGCTGGCGAAAATGGCGACATCACCGAGTATAATGGAGCCTGTTTCAACGCCGCCTGGGTAGACTACAACGTGGACGGCCTGCTGGACCTCTTCCTGTCGGACTATGCCGACAACCGGCCCAACGTTCTCTTTCGGAACGAGGGGGGAGGGAACTTCACCAAAATGAACTCTGAGGTCATCCTGCCGGGAAACGGCTACAGCCTCGGAGCTACCTGGTGTGATTATGATAATGACAGCGACCCGGACCTCTTTGTCCCCAATGACAACGATGAGGACAACTTCCTTTTCCGGAACAATGGCAACGGGACCTTCTCCCGGGTCACCGAGGGGGAGATCGTCACCGATGGCGGGAGCTCGGTCGGGTCGGCCTGGGCCGACTTTGACAACGATGGCGACATGGATCTGTATGTCACCAACCGGGGGCGCCAAGCCAACTTTTTCTACGAAAACAATGGAGACGGCACCTTTACCCGCATCACCGACGGAGCCATCGCCAACGACATCGGCGACTCGCAGGGTTGTACCTGGGGGGATATGGACAAAGATGGTGACCTGGACCTCTTCGTCACCAACAGTGGCGACGGCCACCACTTCCTGTATATGAACCAGGGCGATGGCACCTTTGACCGGGATGATGACGAGCCCATTACCCGTATCCAGAACTATGCCCTGGGGACGGCCATGGCCGATATCGAAAACGACGGTGACCTCGACATCTTTGTCGCCACCCACTTCAACCAGCCCAACCATCTCTATGTCAACAATGGCAACAACTACAACTGGCTCCAGGTCAAGCTGAATGGGGTACACTCCAACCGGAATGGGATTGGGGCCAAGGTATGGGTCAAAGCCGAAATCAACGGGGAGGGCCGCTGGCAGGTGCGGGAAGTGACCTCCCAAAGCGCCGGCGGTCCCGGCGCGCAGAGCAGCCTCATCGCCCACTTTGGCCTGGAAAATGCCACCAAGGTCGACTCTCTGATGGTCGTCTGGCCCAATGGCTACCGGCAGTTCCGTCGCAACATCTCCGCCAACCGGCTGATCGTCGTGACGGAGGAGATTGGCACCGAAGTGACCGGGCGCATCTACTACGATGCGGACAGTTCATGCAGCATGGGGAATGACGAAAACGGGATTCCCGGCCTGATGGTTAAAATTGATCCGGGGAATCGCCACGTGATGACTGACAGCATCGGTCGTTATTCTGTACACCTCGCCGACGGGGATTATACCATCAGCCAGATGGCCAATCCGTTTTGGCATCAGGTATGCCCTGATGGCCCTGCGGTCCACAGCGTAAGCGTATCCGAGGGGGGGGGCAATGCCACCTTGCTCTACGAGAAGTTTACCGATCTGGAAGATTGCAGTTGGGGCTGTACCACCACCATCTCCAGTAACTCCAGCAGCAACCTGACCATCAACGAAGGGGAGCAGGTGTGTATCGCGGAGGGGGTCGTCTACACGGGGCGACTCACCTTCCGGGGCGGTACTCTCGTGGTCTGTGGGACGGCACAGCCCTCGGGCATCAACTTCAACAACGGCAATGACGATGTGCTCATCGTGGTGTCGGAAACAGGTGTCCTGCAGATCAATGGCCTCAACATCAACACAGACCGTATCCGCTTGGTCAACTACGGGACCAATACCAGTCTGGGGCAGGTCAGTCTCAATGGCCCCATGGAAAACCATGGCAGCATGCTGCTCAGCAGCCTGAACATCAACAGTGGCCCGCTGCTCAATACGGGTAGCATCCTGGTCAATGGCGACCTGAATAACAATGGTGACATTACCAGCTATGGCACCATTGAGGTCGGCGGAAACGTCAACAATAACAGCGGTGTCTGGGACAACCAGTGCCGCTTGGAAATCGGAGGCGACTTCAACCAGAACAGCAACTTTACGCTGGGGGGCTATATGGCCGTCGAGGGTGAAAGCCGCTTCAACAGCCCCTCTGGCACCCATTTCGATGCCGGTGCCAAGTTGGAAACCCGCAACCTTGTTGTCAACAACGATCTTTTTGGGCCGGAAGAGCCTCGAGTAAGTATACAGGTGGCCGAAAACTGTATCCTCAACTCCGGCGCGGTGATCTTTGGCTACATCGACATCTGCGATGCCGACGGCATCGAGACCATGTACGCCACCCTGGCGACCTTTTCTACCATCGACTGCTCGGGAACCTTCGATGAAGAGCACTGTAACGATGGTACCGGCGCGCTAGCCTACACCGGCTACGACTTCGGGAACCGCGGCCTCTGTCCCTATCCTGATTTGCATGTCTCTCTGGGGACCACCGCCCTGCGGCGGGGCTTTGTCAACTCCTTCATCCTCAATATCGAAAACCGCAGCCCCGAGGACGCCACCAATGTGGAGATCGAAATGGAGCTCAGCCACTGGATGGACATCAAGGCCATCGTGCCGGCCCCGGCCGATACCATCTTTGGGGGCCAAACCACCATCATCCGCTGGTTCCTGCCCTTTGTCAACGGGCTCAGCCGGCAGGTCTTCACGGTCGTGGACTCGGTGCGGGCCGAGGTGCCTTTTGGCGACTTACTCACCACCACCCTCCACGCCTACGGCGACGAGTACGACTGCGACTCCACCACCAACGAGGTCGAGTCGATCGACGAGGTGGTGGGTTCCTATGACCCCAACGACAAGCTCGTCTTCCCGCGTGGCTATGGCGAGGATGGCTATATCCAGGGCACCGACACCCTGTATTACAAGATCCGCTTCCAGAACGTCGGTAACTACTACGCCAGCCGGGTGGAGATTCGCGACACTCTGAGCGACAATGTGGACCCGGCGACCTTTGTCGCGGGGCCCATGAGTCACGACGGACGGGTGGAGCTTACGGAGGAAAACATCCTCATCTGGACCTTTGAGGATATCATCCTGCCTGACTCTGGTACCAATGAACCCCTGAGCCACGGCTTCGTGCAGTTCAAGATCCTGCCCGACACGGCTCTGCCCAATGGAGCCACCATCCTCAACCAGGCGGCCATCTACTTTGACTTCAACGAGCCCATCTACACCAACACGACCTACAACACGGTCACCGACCGGCTCAGTTTCGAAGACGACTACCGGTTGATTTTCCTCGCCTATCCCAATCCCGTAGAGACCACCTCCCGAGCCATGGTGGGCATGCTCGACGGCACCCTGCTGCCCGTCCCGCTGGAGCGGGTCGAGGTCTACGACGTGATGGGTCGGCAGGTAGACCTGCGCTTGCCCAATGGCAGTTCCGAGATTCTGATTCAGCACGATCAGTACCGGCCGGGGATCTACTATATGATCGCCACCGACATCCACGGCTACCAGTACACCGGCAACATGCAGATGGTGCGGTAAGAGGTGCGAACTCACCTCCAAGCCCCCTCTCTTGCGAAGAGAGGGGGCTTTTCTTTGCATCGGCAGGTGTAACCTGCCGGATGCGGGGAACGCTCAGGCGGTCTTGCCGCCCGTAACTGATTACGTACCGGCGCAGGTTGCAGCTGCGCCGGTGCCAGGCGGGGGGGCTCACACCCCCGCCCAGCGGTCGCCTTCCTGCCGGGCCTGCCCCAGCGCCGCGAGCGTCTCCA
>RFHL01000731.1 GCA_003696875.1 Bacteroidota bacterium
ACTTCATCACCAGGCCAACTGGGAGTCGCTGGAGGTCATACTGCCTGCCCAGGACGCGGCCTACCTCATCATGGGCTGCGAATCGCTGAGCCTGCGCGACGAGCTGCGAAAGGAAGTGGAAAAACGCTTTTCCCACTTTGACCATCTGCCACAGGATTACAGTGCTGCTCATGTCAGCTCGCTTACAGCTACCCTTTCGGAGCAGTTGCCTGCACATGCCCTCAGCGGCACCACCCCACATATCATGGTTCACCTGCTGTACCTGGAAAACAGCCTGCTGCTGCACCATGCCGAAGCCTCGGGCCACCTTTGCCAGAGCCTGGGGAGCGAAGCTGCTGCCCTTGCATCTGCCTTTCCCTTCCTCACGGTGGTGTGGCTGGACCTGCACAGCATTGACTACCTGCGCAAATATGCCCCCGACTTCTGCCAGCATGCACTGGATATTTACCTGTGGTGGGAAGAGGAGGCAGAAGAAATTCCTCCTTCCCCTTATGAGCAGCTCACCCAATGGCAGCAGCAACTGGCCGACCCGGCCCTGCAGACCAAGGCAGCCGTTTGCCTGCAAATGGGCAGCCTGTGGGAGGAGCACCACAGCTTCCAGCAGGCCATGATCTACTACCAGCGGGTGCTGGAGTACCTCCAACTGGAAACCGACAGCAGCCCCCTGGGCGATACCTATTTGGGCATGGGACGCATCATGATGCATGGGGGCGACTACTACCAGGCGCAGGACTATTTTCGCCTGGCTCTGGACTGCATAGATGAAACCGACCACACCCGCACGGGCGACATTCACCGCTACATGGGGATATGCCAGTATCACTGCCGCAACAGCCGGGCGGCGCTTGCGCTCTTTGAGCGTTCCAATGCGGCCTACCAGGCAGCCGGCGACGAGGAGGCCCTGGCATATAACTTCCAGGACATGGCCCTGGTGTGCAGGCAGGCCGGTCAGGACGAAGAGGCCATGCGTTGGCTTGAAAAAGCCCGCGACCTGAGCGAAAAACTGGAAGACGAAAAGTGGAAACGGGAAATTGAAAAAAGCATGCAGGCCTATCAACCCAAAGCTTCAGCTCCCCCCTCCCCTCCTGACTATACGGCAGCAGGGTATGCGACGGAAAAAGTGCCTCCCAAGGACCCCAAAATGAGCAGAAGGGGTTTTCTGGAAAAATTTACGCGAAGAAAAAAATAGGCCCGGAGCGCTGGCCCCGGCTTTCACCTTAACCCATAGCCTTATGAAGTATTGTTGGATTTTGGTTCTCATGTTCACGGCAGGCGGCTACCATGCCATTGCCCAACAAGCCCATGATATGAATGCTGACGCAACTACCCCCCTGCCCTACCGGGCCATACCCGACTATCCCGAAACCTTTACACCCGGTACCACGGTGGCCAGGTTTCTCGATGGCCTGGGCTACCGCTATTACTGGGCCACCGAAGGCC
>RFHL01000732.1 GCA_003696875.1 Bacteroidota bacterium
GAAAAACCGAGCTTGGCGGGCCAAGTGAGGCTTTTTCTGACGCCGTATGCGGGCAAGGGATCAAGCCAAAAGCGGACTGTATTTTTTGAGCGTTACTTAGCCGGGAGGAAGTGTAGCAAGTTTGCTCTATCTGTAGGGGGCTACCCGCATGGTACAGGTTAGTTAATTACCCGAACTTCACGAACTTGATCCTGCATTTTTGACGCAAGACACCCAATAATATCCACCTCTATGGAGTCCAAAACCAGAGATTTCCAACATGTAGATTACCTGTGGGACGAAGCCAAAGCGGCCAGCCTCGCCGGGGACGAAGTAGCGCTGCTCCTGTATCGTTCCAACCTGCTGGGCGCCGATCTGCGGATCACCAACTTTGGTGGCGGTAATACCTCGTGTAAGACCATGGAAACCGATCCGCTGACAGGGGAAGAAACCGAAGTCATGTGGGTCAAAGGGTCTGGCGGGGATATCGGCACCCTCAAACGCAACGGCCTGGCCGGTCTGTATGTCGACCGGCTGCACGCCCTCAAAAAGCGCTATCGGGGCCTGGCGTTTGAAGACGAAATGGTCGGCCTTTTTTACCATTGTATCTACGACCTGGACTCCCGGGCCCCTTCGATTGATACGGCCTTGCATGCCTTTCTCCCTTTCCGCCATATCGACCACCTGCACCCCGATGCGGCGATAGCCATCGCCGCCGCCAAGGACGGCAAGCAGATCACCGAGGAGCTTTGGGACGGCCAGATTGCCTGGCTGCCCTGGCAGCGACCTGGATTTGATCTGGGGTTGAAGCTGGAAGCCTGCCTCGCCGAGAATCCCGGTATTCGGGGGATCATGCTCGGCCAGCATGGCCTCTTTACCTGGGGTGATACGGCTTTTGAGTGCTATATCAATAGCCTGGAGGTCATCGAGCAGGCTTCGGCCTATCTGATGGCGCATGAGGGCAAAAAGCGGCCGGTTTTTGGGGGGGCGAAGCGGGAAGCACTCCCTGCCGCCCAGCGGCAGGCCCAGGCCGCCAGCCTGGCTCCCATCCTGCGGGGCTTCTGTAGCTCCGAGCAGGCCATGATCGGGCACTTTACCGATGATGAGCGGGTGCTGCAGTTTGTCAACAGCGCCGACCTGGACCGGCTCGCCCCCCTGGGGACGAGCTGCCCGGACCATTTCCTTCGCACCAAGATCCGCCCACTGGTGCTCGATATTCCTGCTGATGCGGATCTGGGCGATCCGGCCGCCATCAAGGCCGGCCTCGAAGCGCCCTTCGCCCAGTATCGGGCCTCATATAAGGATTATTACGAGACCTGCAAGCACCCGGACAGCCCCGCCATGCGGGACCCCAACCCGGTGGTGATTCTCTGGCCCGGCGTCGGGATGTTTACCTTCGCCAAAAACAAGCAGACGGCCCGGGTGGCGGCCGAGTTTTACATCAACGCCATCAATGTGATGCGCGGGGCCGAGGCGGTGTCCACGTATGTCTCGCTGCCGATGCAGGAGGCCTTCAACATC
>RFHL01000733.1 GCA_003696875.1 Bacteroidota bacterium
GTACATCCCGACGCCGCCCGTCCCGCGCGGGCACAGGCGCCCGTTGCAGTGGGGGTCGTCAGCATGTCCCTCGAGCTTCCACAAGCTCCCATCCTCATGGGTGTAGGCCCATCCCGCACATTTCCAAAAGCAGACCTCGCAGTAGGTGGGGGTCCGGGTTGCCTTGAGCGGATCCGGAATGCCGGAGTCCAGAATCGAAGCCTGAGCCCATTTGGTTCCTGCCCCAGCCAAGGCCAGGCCCCCTAAGCCCAGGCCGGAAATCTTGATGAATTCACGCCGGTTCGGTTTCATGCGTATCGCTTCAATGACCAGGGTGGAAAAGCCAGTATCCCAACCCCGGGGGTTAATGCCCTCAATGATACGCCTCCTACCCTCCTCTCCTGATGACAGTCTGCAGTTCAAGCAATGACTTATCTCATTATAATATCATCATACTTTCTCTGGCGCCCTCCCCATACGCCCGCATCCCCCCGGCCGGGAAATTCCCGGCCGGGGGGATGCTTTTGACTCAGGAGGCTGAGCCTACTCAACGCGCAGCCGCAGGGTATATCGCCCGTCCCGGTAGCGGTACTTGAGCATATACCAGCCGGCGGGCCAGCCATGGAGCGGGATCACTTCCTGATGCGGGCTCCCCATGGCCGGCACCTCGTGCCGGTACCACGACCGCCCCAGCACATCAAAAATCTCGACTTGACCCGCGGTCAGGGTGTGATAGGATATCACCAGCTCGTCCGAGGCAGGGTTCGGGTAAATCTGCACCGGAATCTGGGCTGAGGCGGCCACGTGTAGGGTGACCACTTCACTCAGGTGATTCCCTCCGCCTTCTGAGAGGGCCCATACGCGGTAGCGCACGGACTGGGCCATCATGGGACCATCCCGGTCCCAGTATTCGTACATCCCGCCTCCGCGGCCGTCACCGCGCAGGCGGCCCAGAACGGCGAAGGCGGCCTCATCTACCGAGCGCTCAACCCAGAAGGTGTAGGGCTCAGCATCCAGCCAGCGAGGCCACTGCAGGCGCACATCCTCGCCTACGGGGATGGCGGTGAGGCCAAAGTCCCCGATGTCCAGTATGACCCCATTGGGGCAATCCCGATACACCCCCACCGTAATGGTCGCACTATCGCACAGCGGCCCTTCCATCTCCTCAGGGGTCATATCGCAGAGCTGGTAGCGAACGATCAGGGTAGTCGAGTCATTGTTGTCCGGGATATAAGTAAAGAGTTCGACATCGGGATTGTAGAAGATCTGCCCGCTCCCCTGTATAGGCGTCCCCAGGACAATGCTGCTGGGATCAATGGGGAAGGTCCGGGCCGAGTCGTTGTCCATAATCGGGATCTGTATCGAGGATCCCGCCGTACAGGTGCTGTCATCGTAGGCAATCGGTGGACAGAGGTGACTCACCACAAAGACATCCGTATCCGCACTGGTTATGTTGTTTAGCCAGGTATTGACCATGACCCGGTCCCCCTTGCCCTTGGTCCAGGAATTACATCCAGAGACACAACCCGAGAGGTTATGCGTGCCTATGGGCGTATTGCGGTTGTCGTAGTACATCAGAGGTTGCAGGCCGGTATTGGGGCGAATCAACGCACAATTGAAGCCATAGGGGTGGTTTTCCGGATCATAGACCGGGTAATGCACGATCCCTGCCAGGAATTCGACGATGATCAGGCCCCCGGCTGAGTCGGCGATGTGATTGCCAAATCCATCGATACCATCCCAGGGAATACATATTTCGCCCACCTCATCGGTGGCATACGGGAAGTAGATGTCTTCCGTGCCTTCCTCATAGGCTCCGGTGCCATTGAGGTCGATATAGACATTGAGCTCACCAGGCTTGGTGGTCTGCACCACCACACAGAGGTCGCCGGTGGGGCCGCAGGTATTGATCTCAATGTACTCCACCTCGCCCGGCGTCCCCGTGGGGTAGCACTCCTCATCGGGCTCATTCAGGAAAACGCGGTACTCAGGGACGGCAGCGCTCACCGTGGTGGTGGAGCGGCGGTCAGCCGCGATGTCGCCAGTATTGGTACAACCGTGGCTGTTGAAAGATACCGTATAGCCCCAGGGCTGGATCCGGTTCATATCCATCATCATTACGAGGCTATCCGGGGTCCAGGTATAAAACTCCATACAAGCCTCGTTGGTCCCGCTGTTACAGTTGAGGTGCCACTTATAGCTGAATACCCGGCCATTGATGGCCTGGGGGCTGAGCGGATTGGAGATATCTGCCACAGTCACATCAAAGGGATGAATATAGTACTTGACCTCATCGGGGGCGGGCACCTTGGCACTCCCCACGTTGAACTGGATGGCGTAGTCGCCCGCCATGGTGGGGACCAGTTCCAGCGCATTGTAGCCCATGAAGCCTGCAATCTGTGAGGGGCCGTAGTAAGCCGCGATCCCGTTGTCGGCAATGTATCCGGCGTCTGAGGAAGTATTGGCGACCTGTCCCCAGGCGGCGACATTGCCGAGCGGGTCCAGGATTTGATAGTAGACATTCTTAGTGGTGGGCAGCTTACGCGTCCAGCCATAGTAAATGATCTCGGTACTGGGATCCTTGACATGGACGTAGATCAGGTCATAGGCCGGACGGCCAAAGCCCGGCCCTTCCTTACCGGGACCATCATTGCCTTGCACATAGGATACACAGGCACTCCCAGACCCGCTGGGCATGAGTTGAGCCGTTCCTTCGGCGGCCAGCCGGGGGGGGAGCCAAAGAAGACCTGCGATCAGGAACAAGGCCTTCCAAGGTGCGCGCCAAATGAGTCGTACTCCGTTCATTTCAATTGCTCTGGGATAGCAAATAGCCCTTTTCCCCCCTCTCCTGCTAACCAGAATCCAATCGATACTTACAGTCACATTCGCGTAAGCCGATTTATCGGAATTTACCAAGAAAGAAAATGAGCAAATATGTTCAAACTTTAGGGAATCCACCCCGGACAGGGCCTCGAAAGCCCTCCTAAATACACCAAATCGTGTACTTTCCAAAAAACATTACAAACGAAATCCCCACCAAAAAGGCTGCAAAAATGACCTCCTGGCAGGCAAAGGCGGCCGTTGGCCGCTCTCCGGTAGGAAGCAACAGCGCCGCCAGGTAATTTTAGAGCGGAAAAAGTCGGTTTTTCATTCTTTTTCCCCCTGATTCCTAGCTTCCTACCTACATTTTTTTGGTTCTTTTCCGCCCTTAAATGAAGCCCTGTTCATGAAATCTGGACTACTTCTCCTAAGCTTGCTCTTTTCTTCCTTATTTGCCGTCAGCCAAACCTACACTTCGGTAGGTGACGTATCCAATCCCACCACCTTCTGCTACTGCCTCAACGAGAATGGCAGCGAGGCCAGTGCTGTGTGGCTGGATAATGGGATCACCATTGATGGCATCCCCAACAGCGTGATTGTCTTCGACCAGACCTACGAAGTCTTTCTGGGGAGCAACGACGGCGGTGGCCACGGCATTTCCATGACGCTGCAACAAGAGAGTAACACCGCCATTGGAAGCGGCGGGTCGGCCCTCGGGTACGGAGGGCCTTCCGGCATCACGTCTGCCATCCATTTTGAGATTGACACCTATGCCGATGCCCATTCCGGTGACGCCGGCCTAGGGGGCAGTGACCACATCGCCATTACCACCAATGGCAACTTCGGGATCCCCCCCACCCTGGCCGGTCCCCTGGCCATCCCCAACATTGAAGATGGCAACTACCACGCCCTCCGCGTAATCGTGTTGCTAAACAAGCTCAGCCCGAGCAATTCTCAGGCGACCCTTGTATTGGATGACGTCTACTCCCTCAGTACGACCTTCAATCCATTTCTTATTTTTAGCGGGACCAGCCCCCTGTATGTAGGCTTTACCGGCGGGATCGACGCCACCACCACAAACATCCAGCGGGTGAGCTTTGCGGCCCCGGGCACGCCGGGCTCCTGCTCTTCCTTTACCTTCCCGGTAGAGTTCATCGATTTCACGGCTACGCCCGGGCCGGGTCTCTCCGTGAACCTGGACTGGCGCACCGCTTCCGAGCTCAACAATTCCCACTTCGAAATACGCCGCTCTCTCGATGGGCAATTTTGGGAATACCTGGGCGAGGTAGAGGGGGTAGGCACCACTCAGGAGGTACAGAGCTACCGCTTCACCGATTATCAGGCCCGCCCGGGGCGACAATACTACCAGCTGCGCCAGGTGGACCTGGACGGTAGCTATGCCCTCTCCGAGGTCGTAGAGGTCTATGTCGGGATGGGCGAACAACGCTTCACCGTTCACGCCTGGCCAAACCCGGCTCAGACCCAGACCCAGATACGGGTTGAAGGCATGCCTCAGCAAGGGCCTTTACTCCTGGAGGTGGTCGATATCAATGGCCGCCGGCTGATCGCCCGGCAGTTTGCCTCCCGAGGCAAGATCGAAACCACCGTGGACCTCTCTTCCCTATCCCCCGGCCTGTACTGGGTCCGGGCCGGCGAACAAGACAATATGGTCAGCCAGATGCTCCGCGTCACGCGCTGACCCTCATTTCCGTTTCTGCCCGCAAGCATCAGGCCTGCCCTCCGGTCCTCCGGCGGTGGCAGGCCTTGGTTTTGGGGAGACGGGTAGAATGCCATTCAAAAAAGGCTACCTTGAGGTGCGTTTGGGACAGAAACCGCTTTGAATGGCTCCCATCGACAATTGTCATCGTATGTTGGCAGGGGAGGATATGGATGCTAAAAAATCAAGAAAAAAGGTTAAGCTAAGGCTAAGGA
>RFHL01000060.1 GCA_003696875.1 Bacteroidota bacterium
CGATCTCGGCGATGGCTGGGAAGATGAAGGCGTGCACAACGATCCCAAGGAGGTGCGCGAAAAAGCCCTGCAGATGGGTACCAACATTGTCCTCTGGGCCATCAATCACTAAGAAGGCAAGCTCCTTCTTCCACGACCGTACCCGAAAAAACACACCGGCCGCCCCCCATGGGAGCGGCCGGTTTCATGTTCAGCAGAAAGCTGCTGGGCAGGCCTACAGATTCCCCCGCAGCGCCTGCTCCCGCTCGATGGCTTCAAAGAGCGCCTTGAAGTTGCCCTTGCCAAAGGAGCGCGCGCCCTTACGCTGGATGATCTCAAAGAAGAGCGTCGGCCGGTCTTCGACCGGCTTGGTGAAGATCTGCAGGAGATAGCCCTCATCGTCGCGATCCACCAGGATGCCCAGCTCCTGAAGGTCCCGGATTTCCTCGTCGATGTCACCTACCCGGTCCAGTACCGTCTCGTAGTAGGTCGTGGGCACGTGCAGAAACTCCACGCCCCGTGCCTGCAACTGCTGCACCGTTTCGATGATGTTGCCCGTCCCCACGGCGATGTGCTGCACGCCTGCTCCCTGGTAAAAGTCCAGGTACTCCTCAATCTGCGACTTCTTTTTGCCCTCGGCCGGCTCATTGATCGGAAACTTCACCCGACCCGTGCCATTGCTCATGACCTTGGACATCAGGGCGGTGTACTCCGTGGAGATATCCTTGTCATCAAAGGATACCAGCTGCGAAAAGCCCATCACATCGGCATAGAATCGGCACCAGGTATTCATCTGAAACCAGTCCACATTGCCCACCATGTGGTCCACATAGCGCAAGCCCGTGCTGGGCGGATTATAGGTGCTCTCCCAGCGCCGGTAGCCCGGCAGGAAGATGCCCTCATACTGATCCCGTTCTACAAAAAGGTGCACCGTATCCCCGTAGGTATGGATTCCGGAGGTTACGACCTCGCCCTCATCGTCGCGCTGCCGCTGCGGATGCAGGTAGGGCTCGGCCCCGCGGCGCACGGTCTCCTCAAAGGCTGCCGTGGCATCCGGCACCGTAAAGGCCACCACCTTGACCCCGTCGCCGTGCATGTGCACGTGCGCGGCAATCTCACTCACCGGCCGTAGCGCCGTGGTAAAGACCAATCGGATCTTATCCTGCACCAGCACATAGCTGGCCCGATCCCGCACCCCCGTCTCCGGGCCGGCATAGGCCTCGGACTGAAAGCCAAAAGCGGTCTTATAGTAATGGGCGGCCTGTTTGGCGTTGCCTACATAAAACTCGATATAGTCGATCGCCTTGATCGGTAAGAAGTCGGCAGACATAGCGATGGATTTGAGAAAGGTGAATGATGTAGCGCCAGGCCTTGTCGGCGGATACGCTAACCTGCAAGATGAGAAATAATCCAGGGGCAGACAAATAGGAAAAGGATGATGAATCATACACCGAGGCCCGACATCAGCCGGGCCTCGGTGGGTATTCTAATAGGTCATGGCGCCACTGCCTAATGGGTCACCTCACAACGGGGGAGGCGGGCACGCAGCAGGTCCACCTCGTAGAGGGTCATGGCGTTAAAGGCGACATCAAGCCGCCGCAGGCGGGAGAGGCCACCGACCCAGGCGGGGACTTCCATGAACTTGTTCCAGCCAAGATAGAGTTGCTCCAGATGCTTGAGTTGCTTCATCTCCTCAGGCAGGCTGCGCAGTTTATTGTGGTGCAGGATCAGGATCTGGAGGTTGGGCAGCTCGGCGATATAGGGGGGGAGGTCTTTGAGTTTATTGTTGCTCAGGTTGAGGACCTGGAGATTGGGGAAGCGGGTGATTTCCCGGGGAAAGCGCTTCAGCTTTCGATCTTCGAGGGAAAGCTTGTACACCTGCTCGGGTTGCCGCATGGCTTCATCTATGCTGTAAAACCAGGGTTGGCGGGCGAGTTCCTCCGCGCCAAGGACGGGGCCAGCCTGAGGGGTAAGCTCGGGATTACTGGCCATGCCCCCGGTCCGGGTGCTGTCGGTCTGGGCCTGGCTGGACAAGGCGAAACAAAAGAGCAGGGAGCTAAGAAGAATAATCCGGAGCATCGCTAGGGACGGTAAAGAGGTGGGACGAAGGTTGCCTGGGCGGTGAAATTAATAAAGGGGGAGGAAACTTGGGTAGAGATTTTCCTTCGTCTGGGGGAAAAGGTCTGTGGAAGGCGGGTAAACG
>RFHL01000734.1 GCA_003696875.1 Bacteroidota bacterium
ACCTCGGACGAGGACGATCCGCTGATCACCCGCTCACGGGAAGTGACGGACAATGTGATCCCGGCCTCGAACTCGACCCTGGCGCTGGACCTCTTTTACCTGGGGACCTATCTGTACCAGGAAGCCTACTTGCAGCGGGCCGAGCAGATGCTGAACAATGTGATCGTAAACGTGCGGGAGGACGGCCCCTACTTTGCCCAGTGGGCCAGCCTGCTGGCCCATGCGGTGTGGGCGCCCTTTGAAGTGGCGATTGTGGGGGACGAATGGGACGCCCGCCGCCGCGAATTCGCGGCGGGCTATCACCCGGACGTCTTCTTTCTCGGCGGCGCCGAAGAGGGCAAGCTGGAGTTGCTGGAGCGCAAGCTCGTACCGGACATCACCCGCATCTATGTCTGCCAGGACAAGTACTGCAAACTGCCCGTCGAGACGGTCGAGGCAGCCAAGGCGCAGCTTACCCGCTAGGCGGGGATAAAAGTGGCATAATGGGCATATAGCTCGAAGATGTCCTGTACGTAATAGTAGGGCTCCGTGCCCCGGGCGTAGCCGTAGCGCACCACGGTTTCGTTGTGGTAGCGGGGATCGGACAGCTTGAGGATGTAGTCATCCACCCCTTCCTCCCAGCGGTCGCTGGGGGCCTTGTCTGCGGCGGCCAACCGCTGGGCATCGCGCACATGCCCCAGCCCACAGTTAAAGGAGGCCAGGGTAAACTTGATGCGCTCGACGGAGTCGGGGATTTCAGACCAGTCATTCCACAACTGCTGCAGGTAGCGGATAGCGCCTCGCAGATTGGCGACGGGATCGCCGGGATCGGTCACGCCCAGTTCCCGGGCGGTGGCGGGCATGAGCTGTAGCAGCCCCTGGGCCCCGGCCCAGGAGCGGGCCTCCGGGTCAAACTGGGACTCCTGATAGACCTGGGCGCTCAGCAGCCGCCAATCCCAGCCCAGGGGCTGGGCGAGGGCCCGAAGCAGGCTGTCATATTCGCTGATCTGCTGGCTGTTTTTGCTGAAAAAATCGCTGCGAACAATGCGCCGGTAGGCTTTCTTGTTCTTGAAATATTTATTGAAGATGACGTGATAGTCCGTCTCCTGGAGCTGGACCTCGATCCAGCGGTCGAGGGTTTGTTTGAGTTGGGGCGAGTTCTTGCGCACAGCCCAGGCGATGCGCTGGGCGCTGCTCATCGGCGTTTCGATGTGCAGATCGGTAAAGTAGGTAGCGTTGATAGCAGCGAGGTGATAATCGGCGACGGTATAGCGGTAGCGGCCTTCGGCTACTTCCCGGATGATGTCTTCGGTCGGCATGGTACCGGGGACGGTATCGATCACAATCTCACCGCCCATCTCCTCGGACAGGTTGCACAAGCGCTGGAAGTAGGACGACCGTCGGCGCACATGCACCGTGTCACCGATCAGGTCGAGGGGGTCTTGCACCAGCAGGCCCTCGATTTCGTGCAGCTTCATCTGCCGCCAGTTGGGGGGCTTACGCTGGACCAGCGCCTGGTGGGTGGTGAAGTAATGCCGGGTGAAGGCCACGTACTGCTTGCGGGGCCGGGTAACGGTGAGCCCATGGGCGATGAGGTCGCCCTCGCCCCGGTTGAGCATGTCAAACATGGCATCCATATCCTCGGCAATGACCATCTCCAGGCGCAGGTCCTGCTCCTTGGCAAAACGTTCCAGCAATTCGTATTCAAAGCCCATGGGCTGCCCCCGGTAGAGAAAGTAGCTGGTGGCACTATAGACGGTGATGGCCCGCAGGACCCCTTCGGCCTGGATCTCCGCCCAATCCCGCGTCAGTTGGGGTTCGGTCAGGGTGCCCGTCTCGGGCCCTTCATCCGGCTCCGGCGGAGCCGGGCAGGCCAGCAAACAGCTCAACCAGAGGCAGATACCTCCTATTCGCAGGATGTCCATAAGCGAGAAAATGACTCAGAACTGACAGAAGCAGGGAGAAAATCGGTAAAAAAGGATCTTCCTATTTTCCATCGGACGGATTAATTTAGGGATTATGAACCAGCGCATCAAATACCTCACGCCATACACCCTGGCCATAGCCGGCCTCCTCGCCCTCGCTGGTGAGGGCGCCTGGCGGTACGCGGTCCTGCTCTACGCCTTTGGGCTGGTGCCCCTCTTGGAGCTCTTTTTTCCTACTGACCGTCACAATCTGACTGCCGCCGAGGAGGCCCTGGCCAAGGCCGATCGCTGGTACGACTGGCTGATTTACCTCACGGTACCGTTGCAGTACGGCTTGCTGGGCTGGTTTTTTTTCCAGATGCAGGCCGGGGATTTGTCGGGCAGCGAACGGGTCGGCCTGATTCTCTCCATGGGCGTTCTCTGTGGCACCTACGGCATCAATGTGGGGCACGAACTGGGGCATCGCAAGGCCCCGCATGAGCGGGTACTGGCCAAGCTGGCCCTGCTCAGTTCGCTCTACCTGCACTTCTACATCGAGCACAACCGGGGCCACCACAAGCGGGTGGCCACCGTCGAAGACCCGGCGTCTTCGCGCCGGGGGGAGTGGGTGTACGCCTTCTGGGGGCGCTCCATCTGGCATGGCTATCGCTCGGCCTGGGAACTGGAGACGCAGCGCCTGCGGCGGCAGGGCTTGCCCTTCTGGTCCTGGCACAACGAGATGCTGCGTTTTCAGCTCATACAGGCGGGGCTGCTCTTGCTGATCGGGCTGGCCTGGGGGCCGGCGGCCCTCTTGGGTTTTCTGGGGGCTGCGACGGTGGGCATCCTGCTACTAGAGACGGTCAACTACATCGAGCACTATGGCCTGCAGCGCCGCGAAGCGGCGCCGGGTCGCTACGAGCGGGTGCAGCCCCATCACTCCTGGAATTCGAACCACGTGATCGGCCGGCTCTTGCTCTTTGAGCTGTCGCGCCACTCTGACCATCATTTCCTGGCGAGCCGCAAGTATCAGATTCTCCGCCACCATGAAGATGCCCCGCAGATGCCTACCGGATATCCCGGCATGATGCTGCTGGCGCTGGTTCCCCCCTTGTGGTTTGGGGTGATGCACCCCGTCCTGGATCGGCTCACCCCTCCAACCCCCGCCCATGGATAAGTCCCGCTGCCCCTGGAGCCTGAAAGATCAGCTGTACAGGGATTACCATGACCATGAGTGGGGAATCCCGGTCCATGAGGACCGACGCCTGTTCGAGAAGCTGATCCTGGAAGGTATGCAGGCCGGGCTCAGCTGGTATACCATCCTGGTGAAGCGGCCGGCCTTTCGGACGGCTTTTGATGGCTTTGAGGCGGAAAAAATGGTGCGCTACGACGAGCGGAAAATCGCCGAACTGATGGCCAATCCAGGCATCATTCGCAACCGGGCCAAGATACAGGCCGCCATCCACAACGCCCGGGCCTATCTGGCGGTGCAGGAAGCGTTTGGCAGCTTCGATGCCTACATCTGGCAATTTACCGAGGGTAAAACGATGGTCAATCAGCCTCGCAGCCTGGCCGAAATCCCGGCCATCACCCCCGCCTCCACGCGCATGAGCCGCGACCTCAAGCAGCGCGGTTTCCGTTTTGTAGGACCTACCACCGCCTATGCCTTCATGCAGGCGATGGGCATGGTCGACGATCATCTGGTCGACTGCTGGTGCAAATCCCGCTAAGCAGGACGAACGTTTCTTGCTGATTGCCAGCCTCTTGTAGAAAAAATCTCCGAAGGGCTGATTTTTTTTATTCCCCTCCTTAAACCCCGTCCCCCTCCTGGCATCCAATAGGCATACCGGAGGTCGCGACTCCTTTCCTTCCCATTCGAATGATCCCAAAACGATATCAAATTCTAACCGTTATGAAAACCGTATTTTCTGTTCACACCCATTTGTTCAGCCTGTTGGCTGGCCTCCTCGCCCTGACCTTCACCGCCTGCCAGCCCGAAACGATCGATGAGATCGCCGAGTCCGATCTCGAAATGACCGAGTTTGAGACCGTGGCCGAAGCCTCCTATGTCGATGTCGACGCCTACGCCATCGAGGCGATGGACCTGACCGATGATTCGCCCGATGCCCGCCGCTTCCAGAATACCGCTGATCAGCTCATCAATGCCTGTGTGACCGTAACCCACGACTCGGCCGCCAAGACCATCCTGCTGGACTTTGGTGCCGGCTGTGTCGGGCCCGATGGCAAGACCCGCAGCGGTCAGATCCTGATCAGCTATACGTACCGCCTGTGGCGTCCCGGGGCCACCCTAAGCGTAGATCTGATCAATTATGTCGTCGACGGGGTTCAGATCGACGGGACCAAGACCATCACCAATGTGTCGCCTAATCTGCAAGCCAACATCAGCCTGAACACCCAGCTCGTCGGTGGCATGATGGTCTGGCCCAATGGCGACACCGCCACCCGCGCCTTTACCCGTACCCAGACCTGGGTACGCACCCCCCACCCCATCAATGATGAGCTGCACGTAGACGGCGCCGCCCAGGGTACCCGCCGCAATGGCGTCACCTACAGCAGCACGATCCTTTCCACCTTGATCTTCAAGCGCAAGTGCCGGGCGCAGGGATTCCGGCTACCCGCCGCCGGGATCAAGGAAATCGTGCGTGATAACAAGCCCGACATGACCGTCGACTTTGGTAACGGCAGCTGCGATGCCACGGTGACGATCACCATCGGCACCAACAGCCAAAGTGTCGACCTGGCCAATCCGTAAACCGCCTGCGTAAAGGCCGTTTTCAGCCCGGCTCTTACACCGGCCCTGCCTTTGGCGGGGCCGGTTTGTTTTCCTGCACTCCCCGTTGTTACCTTTGCAGCAATTCCCAGGGTAAAAATGTTCTACCTACGGACTTTCCATCCTCCCGGCAAGCTGCGTGGTACGCCCTCCGATGAAAGATACAGAACGAAACCTGATTACTTTTCGCAACCTCTGCGTCATCGCCCATGCCGATGGCGCCTTGGGGGAGGCTGAAATTCGCTTTCTGGAAGAAAGCGCCGAAGCCATGGGACTCAACTGGGAGGAGGTCCAAACCCTGGTACAGCAGGGACCCGATCTGGATTTTTCCATCCCCAGCACCGAGGCCGACTGCTATCTGGAACTGCGGATGGTCGTCCTCATGATGCTGGCTGATGGCGATCTCGCCCCACAGGAATATGCCCGCTGCCGGCAACTCGCCGAGCGCATGGGGATCGACGA
This sequence comes from Bacteroidota bacterium, assembly GCA_003696875.1. GTDB lineage: Bacteria > Bacteroidota > Bacteroidia > J057 > J057 > RFHL01. The sequence continues at coordinate 5,134 of RFHL01000734.1, forward strand.
GACCTATCTCAAGGAGGTCATCTCTGTCTACCAGGCCAAACGGGAAGAGCAGCTGAAAAACCTCGGGATCTTCCAGAACCTCTATCTAGTCGCCGCCGCCAATGGGCATATTTCTCCCGAAGAGGAAGAATTTTTGCTCGAGGTCGCCCATAACCTCGGCTTGCATCAGGATGAGGTGGACGACCTGATGGCCCGCTATCCGGACCTGGATTTCATCATCCCCGAGGACCGGGAGGAAGCCTTCTTTTCCCTCAAAAACCTGGTCTACATGATGATCGTGGACGGGGAAATCGACGCGCAAGAGTATGCCCTCTGCCTGCGCTTTGCCCGGCGTATCGGTCTGGGTGAGACCGAAATTGAGGGCATCCTCAATGAGTATGAAGACCTGCGGAAGGAACGAAAAGCCCATCAATCCGAGGTAGACTACTACAATCTGGACATCTACCTGGATGTTTTCAATGCCGTCCGGAAGCTGGATGTCTCTATGGCCGACCTTCTTCGCCAGGTAGAGCAAGTGGCCCGGGACTATTCGCCGCACGCCTTGCACCTGGGGCCTGATGCCTTTTGTGATCTGTTGTGGCTGGCCTATGTGCGTGCGCCACTCATCAATCACGAGGTGGCGGTGCTGCTACCCGTATACATCGACCTGGTGCGCATCTCCAACAATCCCAAGCCCCTGATTGATTTTCTGATCGAAAATGAACAGGAGCATGGGGCTACCCCCATTGCGCTTCCTGAGCTTCCGCGGAAGCAAATCTGCGAGGAGGTGCTGGAGGTTTTGCGACAAAAGCCCTGGTAAGGGCCTTCTTCCCTTTTGTCAGGTATCCGACATACGGAGGCGCAGAAAAGCGCCTCCTTGCAGAGGTTATTCTTCCAGCCTAATCCACTTTCAGATGAAAACCTCTGCATGGCTGTCCTGGGGCCTCCGGCTCCTGGCAGCAGGAATCCTCTTGCAAACGCTTTTCTTCAAGTTCTCGGCGGCACCGGAGAGCGTCTACATCTTTAGTCGACTGGGCATTGAGCCCTGGGGACGGATCGGTAGCGGCATCGCCGAGCTGATCGCAAGCATCCTGCTTCTGATCCCCCGCACCGCCTGGCTGGGTGCCCTGGGCAGCCTGGGCGTCATCAGCGGGGCCATCCTGGCCCACCTCACCCGCCTGGGTATCGAGGTGCAGGGCGACGGGGGCCTGCTGTTTGGCTTGGCGGTAATCGTCTTCCTGAGCAGTGCGGGCGTCCTCTTTCTCCATCGAAACGAATTTCTCCTTTTATTGCACCGTATCATCCCTCTGCAACCGCAGGCCTGAGCAGGAGGAAAGAGAAGCGTTTCGTATCTTGGAAGGAACTTTTTTTTCCAAAGGACCTTCTATTATGCGCCCCCTTCTCCTTAGCCTCGCCTGCCTGCTGGCAGGCTCCACCTCCGCCCAAATGCCCGTAGGAATCTTTACCCTCCAAGACATCGGCGAGCCCGCGCAGGCGGGCTCATCCAGCTATCACACTGACAATCAATCCTATACCCTCCAGGGTGGGGGCTACAATGTCTGGTTTGAGCGGGACGAATGCGCCTATCTGCATCGCGAACTCGAAGGCGATTTTATCCTGACGGCTGAGTTTGCCTTTGAGGGCGAAGGCAAGGACCCCCACCGCAAAACCGGCTGGATGGTGCGCCAAAGCAGTGATGCCCAGGCCGCTCATGTTACCGCGAGCCTGCACGGCGATGGCCTTACCTTGATGCAGTGGCGCCCCTTGCGGGGCGCTTTCATGCGCGATCCCGAGGACCAGCATTTCGCCCCCAAGCGGGCCTACCCGATCCTCCAACTGGAGCGGCAGGGGACCACCTTCATCATGCGGGCCGCCCATCCGGGCGAGCCCTTGCAGGAAATCGGCCGGCAAACGGTCGCGAGCCTCTCCGGTCCGGTCCTAGCCGGCCTCTTTGTCTCCGCCCATGATCCAGAGGCGCTGGAGACCGCCCGCATCTGGAATGTGCGCATCGATCAACCGGCCCCGTCCCGCTATGACGCCTACGAAGACGGCCGCCTCCCCTGCCGGCTCGAAACCATTGATGTTTTCAGTCGCGAGCGGCGGGTGATTCACCACGGCTCCGAGGCCTTCGAAGCGCCCAACTGGCATCCGGACGGACAAAAGCTGCTGATCAATATGGAGGGCAGCATCTACCAGATCCCCGTCGCCGGCGGCGCCATGACCCAGCTGAATACCGGCTTTGCCGATCGCAACAACAACGATCACGGCATCTCATTTGATGGCCAATCCCTGGCCATCAGCCACCACCGCGAGGGCTTGCCAGAAGGGGGCTCCACAATTTATGTACTACCGCTGGAAGGCGGCAAGCCGCGCCTCGTCACCGAGGCAACGCCCTCCTACTGGCACGGCTGGGCGCCCAACAACAAAGAGGTGGTCTTCGTGGGCAAGCGGCCCCACACGGGCGATTCGTACCATATTTTTCGCGCCGACATCAAGACCGGTAAAGAAACCCAGCTGACTGATTTCGAAGGCAGCCATGTGGACGGCCCCGAATACAGCCCTGATGGCCAGTACATCTACTACAACGGCAACCAGTCCGGCACCATGCAAATCTGGCGCATGCGCCCCGACGGCACGGGCCATGAGCAACTCACCTTCGATGCGTATAACGACTGGTTTCCGCATATCTCGCCTGACGGCAAGTGGATGGTTTTTCTCTCCTTTCCGGAGACGATTGATGTCGACGCCCATCCTTTCTATAAGCGGGTGCTGCTGCGCATGATGCCCGTTTCCGGAGGGGCACCACAGGTCATCGCCTACCTCTATGGCGGGCAGGGCACCATCAATGTGCCCTCCTGGTCACCTGACAGCCGCCGGGTCGCCTTCGTGAGCAATGCCGGCTGGGTGCAGGAATAACTGACCATTGTCGCAGCCAACCCGGCCATTCGGGCAAAGGGGGCAGGATTTCTGCTGAGCTATGCCTATCATTGCGGCCATGATCGTACGGGCACATCGATGGCGCAGACTCAGGCGCGGGCTGGGCTACTTGCTTCTCGCAGGTCTGCTGGGCACCGGTCTCTTCGTCTGGCGGGGCCCCGCCTGGCTGAGCCCCCATGCTCCGCTGGCCGGGGCTGAGGCCCTGATCGTCGAAGGCTTCTGGGGCGACAGCCTGATGCAGGCCGCCGCCGGCTATCTGGCGGCCCATCCCGATCAAAAAGTCTACGTCACCGGCGGGAACCGTGAGGTATTTTCCGGACAGTTGCCGGTGCCGGGCACGCTGCGGTGGACCTTTGGCCCCCAGCCACCGGACGCCCCCCAACCCGTGGTGCGCCTCAAGGGCCATAGCCGCGGCTGTAACGGGCAGGAGGCCTTTTGGCGTGTCTGGATCAATGACTCCCTGCTTTTTACGGGAGAGATGCCCACCTACCAGGCCCGGGAATGGACCCACATTCTGCCTCCCGGCCGGACCTCTCTGCGGGAAATCAAACTGGAACTGGGCCACCCGGACCCGGACAGCAGTTGTGCCTGGGTGCTCTGGTACCTCTGGGCCCATAACATGCAATCGGCCGTTGATCAGCACTTCACCTTCCAGCCGGCTGACAGCAGCCTACCCGCCTATGGCATCCCCCTCCCCTACGGGGAGATCGGCCGGGATCGACTCATAGCCCTGGGCGTGGCTCCCGAGCGAATCGTGGCGTTGCCGGCGGCCCTGGCCGCCGACCATCGCACCTACCGGGCCGCGCAAGGCCTGGCCGCACACCTGGAGACCGAGGCACAGCCGCCCCGGCGACTCAACCTGCTCGGCGGGCGATACCATGCCCGTCGCTCCTGGGAAGGCTACCGCCTAGCCCTGGCCGACCTGCCGGCCGAGGTGGGCGTGCTACGCCTGCTGCCCCCGGAGCCCTGGCCTTGGTGGCAGGAAGCCGGGCAGCGGGACAGCTTCCTCAAGCAAAGTGAAAAATACCTGGGCTGGTGCCTCTGGCGCCTGGGCGCCTGGCTTGGGCTGGTCAGCTAAGTCCACAAGCCACAAAAAACGAATCCCTGGTCTGGATCGTCCAAACCAGGGATTTTTGAGGGGCATGCCGCAGGCTCCAGCGAAGCCGGTCCTCCGGCCGTCACACTTACTTGAGCATTTCTTCAATCTCGCCTTTCATATGCGCCTCAAAGGCGGCGACGCTCATGGCTCCGAGATCCCCTTCCTTGCGCTTGCGCACGGAGACCCCGCCGGATTCGATTTCCTTTTCTCCGACGATGAGCATGTAGGGGAATTTGCCGACCTCGGCATCGCGGATCTTTTTGCCCACCTTTTCGTGGCGCTCATCCACCTCGACGCGCAAGCCCGCCTTGCGCAGCTGTGCGCGCAGCTTCAGGGCATAGTCGTTAAACTTCTCGGCCACAGGCAGGATGATCGCTTGCATGGGAGCCAGCCAAAGCGGGAAATCGCCCGCCGTGTGCTCGATCAGGACGGCCGTAAAGCGCTCCAGCGAGCCAAAGGGCGCGCGGTGGATCATCACCGGACGGTGCTTTTCGTTGTCGGCGCCGGTATACTCCAGCTCAAAACGGTTGGGCAGGTTGTAATCCACCTGCACCGTACCGAGCTGCCACTCGCGCCGCAGCGCGTCGCGGATCATAAAATCGAGCTTGGGCCCGTAGAAGGCGGCTTCGCCGGCGACCTCTACGGTGTCCAGATTCATCTCCGCCGCAGCCTCGCGAATGTCGTTCTCGGCCCGCTCCCAGAGGGCGGGGTCACCGATGTATTTTTCGGGTTTCTCCAGATCCCGTACCGAAATCTGGGCCGTAAACTCAAAGCCCAGAATGCGGCAGATATACAGGACGATGTCGATGACGGCCTTGAACTCTTCCTTGACCTGGTCGGGCCGGCAGAAAATGTGGGCGTCGTCCTGGGTAAAGCCCCGCACCCGGGTGAGCCCATGCAGTTCGCCGCTCTGCTCGTAGCGATAGACGGTACCAAACTCAGCGAGGCGCAACGGCAGATCCCGGTAGGATCGGGGCCGCGAGGCAAAGATCTCGCAGTGATGGGGACAGTTCATGGGCTTGAGCATAAACTGCTCGCCCTCCTGCGGGGTGCTGATGGGGCGAAAACTGTCTTCGCCATACTTGGCCCAGTGACCGGAGGTCTCGTAGAGTTCTTTCTTGCCGATATGGGGGGTGACCACCTGCTCGTAGCCGGCCTCCTCCTGCACTTCCTGCAGGAAGCGGACGAGGGTCTCGCGCAGGCGGGTGCCTTTGGGCAGCCAGAGTGGCAGCCCGAGGCCTACTTTCTCCGAAAAGGTAAAGAGCTCCAGTTCCTTGCCGATCTTGCGGTGATCCCGCTTTTTGGCTTCTTCCAGCATCTCCAGGTAATCGTCCAGCTCCTTCTTTTTGGGGAAAGAAATGGCGTAGATGCGGGTAAGCTGCTTGTTCTTCTCATCTCCCCGCCAGTAGGCACCGGCGGTGTTGAGGATCTTCATGGCCTTGACGACCTTGGAGTTGGGAATGTGCCCGCCCTTGCACAGATCAACAAAGTTGCCGCTGTGGTAGAAGGTGATGTTGCCATCCTCCAGGCCTTCGATCAGTTCGATCTTGTATTCGTTGCCAATTGCCTGATAGTGAGCCAGTGCCTCGGCTTTGGAGACGGGTTTCCGCTCAAAGGTCTCGCCCGTGCGGGCGAGTTCGAGGAATTTTTTCTCCACCTGCTCGAAGTCATGCGCCCCGAAGGTGTAGTCCCCAAAGTCGACGTCATAGTAAAAGCCCCGCTCAATGGGCGGGCCAAAGCCCAGCTTGATGCCGGGATAAAGCGCCTCCAGGGCCTCGGCCAGGATGTGGGCCGAGGAGTGCCACATCGCTTCTTTGCCCTTCTGCTCGCGCCAGGTCAGGATCTGCAGCTCGGCATCGCGGGTGATGGGCCGGTTGACCTCCCAGGTCTCCCCGTCCACGAGGACGGCGAGGGCATTGCGGGCCAGGCCCTCGGAGATGTCCCGGGCGATGTCATAGCCGGTGATACCGGCTGGATAGCTGCGTTGGCTGCCGTCAGGCAGGCTAATGTGAATCTGTTGATCGACCTCTACGTGCTCGGCCATGGGAGAAATTTGATGTGAATCGCCGCCAAGGGCGGCTTGAGTCCCCAAAGGTCGGAAAGATTTGGCAAAAGGTGGTAGCGGGAAGCGGAAAAAGGCAGGCGAAGGGCTCTTCTCTTCACCGGCAAAAATGCCGGTCTTTTTGTATCTTTTTTGCTCAATCACAAAAGCCCCTATGTCTTCCTCTCTCCAAGTCTCCTTCCTCGGCCTCGGCATCATGGGCAGCCGTATGGCGGCCAACCTCCTCCAGGCCGGGCAGTCCCTGACCGTCTATAACCGCAGCGAAGGGCCGGCCGTGGCGCTCGCCGCTGCCGGAGCCCAGGTCGCCCCATCTCCCGCCGCCGCCGCTCAGGGCGCCGACATCCTCTTTACCATGCTGGCCCATCCGCAGGCGGTCGAGGCGGTCATGCTGGGCCCCGAGGGGGCCCTGACCCGCCTGCGCCCGGGGGCGCTTTGGGTGGATTGCACCACCGTCAATCCCTCTTTTGCCCGACAGATGGCAGCCGCCGCGCAGGCAAACGGCCTCCGGTATATGGATGCCCCGGTAGCAGGCACCAAGCCGCAGGCTAAGGC
>RFHL01000735.1 GCA_003696875.1 Bacteroidota bacterium
ACCCACTGCGACAGCCTACCCGCGCCCTGGCGGGGCCCGCCTACGGCGCTGGAAACCGCGCCTGATTCAGGGATCAGGCTCTACCCCAATCCTGCCCGGGATCACCTCATCCTCCAGCTCGCTGCCCGGCACCTGCCGGCCGAGCTGGAGCTATGGGACAGCCAGGGTCGCCTGGTATACCAGCAGCCGCTCACCGAGCTTCAGACCAGGGTGGATGTATCCGCCTTGGCGGGGGGGCTGTATGTGGGGAAGATTTCGTCCAGCCAGGGGCTGGTGGTCCGTCCTAAAATTGTGCTCAACCGCTGATTTGAACGTTTTCATACCCACCTTATGAGCTACGGCCCATAGGGTGGGAAATGTCTCGCTGTATATGAAAAAGATATTTAGCTTCTTATGGATACTGCTTATCGTAAGCCCACTGCTCAGCCAATTTCAGGATTCTACATTTCAAATGTCTTTTGATGTAGGAGGCGCCGAGACTGCTATCGGAGTTTCTTTATTGGATTCAAGCATCTTAATTGTTGGAGGGGGGATTGGGTATGATACCACTTTTTTTGATGGTTTCTGGGCGGGAGTGGTGGATACATATGGTGCACCTCAAGGGCTTCATGTCTACGGTGATTCCGGAAAAGCCTGGACAACTAACCGTAATCCCGACCTCATTCATACGCATGATGGTTTGTTTGTGTATGCCGGGGGGGAATCCGATGGCATCGACCGGTGGGATCCCCTCGTCCTCTGGTTTGATAGCACCGGCGAGCTCATACGCAAAGAAATCTATCCCGACTCCAGGGGCAGTGCGGTGATCCATAACGGTCTCCAGATGCCAGACAGCAGTTTTTTCTTCTATGGCAACATCTATAGCCTGAATAATCCACAGGATATAGACCGCTATCTGCTGAAACTGGACAAAGCAGGGAACAAGGTGTGGGCCAAAACCTACGGGGGCAATTGGAACGACTGGGGCTTGGGCACCACCCTGGTCAGTCGCAAAATCGGCCTTGTCCTTGGGGGCTATACCGAGAGCTATTCCCAGTATGGCGGTCGCGACGGCTGGCTGATCTACACCAATTTTGCCGGTCAGGTGATGCGGGAGAAGTTTTTTGGCACCCAGGGAGACGATGGCTCGGTCCATATTGCCCTGGCCCCGGATAGCCTGAGCCTATATCTCGCCCAGCACATCGACACCCTGCTCCAGCCCGGATATGCCCCCTGGGCCTATCAAGTCATGAAACTCGACCCGCTGGGCAATCCAGAGTGGCGGATCATCCTGCAAGATAGCCTGAGCCGCTATGCCAACGGCATCTATACCCTGGCCAATGGCGATGTATTGGTTTATGGGGTATTGGATATCTTCCATACGCCCCCCAGCGACTATGGCTGGCTGGCAAGAATCTCTGCGCAGGGAACTCTCCTTTGGAATAGGGCCTATCAATACACTGATGATGCGTATCCCCTAAAAATTAGCTTGAGCAACTGGATTCTGAATGTGCTAGAGGTTGACAATGGGAACATTCTTTTTCTAGGAAGTACGACGTTGAAGAATGAGTTCGGCGGCCAAAACCCCTGGATCGCGCAGGTGGACAGCAACGGCTGTTTCAGTACCCACTGCGACAGCCTACCCGCGCCCTGGCGGGGCCCGCCTACGGCGCTGGAAACCACGCCTGATTTAGGGATCAGGCTCTACCCCAATCCCGCCCGGGATCGCCTCATCCTCCAGCTCGCTGCCCGGCACCTGCCGGCCGAGCTGGAGCTATGGGATAGCCAAGGTCGCCTGGTATACCAGCAGCCGCTCACTGAGCTTCAGACCAGGGTGGATGTATCCGCCTTGGCGGGGGGGCTGTATGTGGGAGTGGTGAAGTCGAGAGGGGGCACGATCGCCCGAGAAAAGGTGGTTCTTAGGCGCTGAGGGTATACCGCCGGACGCCGTCCCGTGCCAGCACCAGCACACCTTACTCCAACACCCGGCTGGCCAGGAAATCGCCTACCTGAGAGGTGCTACACCTGCCTGACCGCAGGTCTTCGGTCGTCTGCCCTTCGGCGATGGAGTCCGCCACGGCCGCCCGGATGGCGGCGGCTTCTTCTACCATGTCAAATTCGCCCTCCAGCATCATAGCCGCCGAGAGGACGGTGGCGAGGGGATTGGCGCGGTTTTGTCCGGCTACTTGCGGATACGAGCCGTGGATGGGCTCGTAGACCGAGGTTTTTTCGCCTATGGAAGCCGAAGGCAGGGTGCCCATAGAGCCGGTGATGACCGAGGCCTCATCGGAGAGGATGTCACCAAACATGTTTTCGGTGAGCACCACGTCGAAGTAGCCCGGGTTGCGGATGAGCTGCATGGCGGCATTGTCCACAAACATGGTGTCGTATGCGATGGCCGGCTGGGTATCGGCGTAGGCTCCGGCGACTTCGCGCCACAGGCGCGAGGTGGCGAGTACATTGGCCTTGTCGACGAGGGTCACCTTCTTGCGCCGCTTGGCGGCGTAGTCGAAGGCGAGACGCGTGATGCGCTCGATGCCGGGCCGGTCGTACACGCAGGTGTCGAAGGCCTTGTCTCCCTGCTCGTTGCGGCCGCGCGGCTCGCCAAAGTAGATACCGCCGATCAGCTCACGCATGATCACGAGGTCGGTGCCGCGGATGATGTCGGCTTTCAGCGGGGAGGCATCCAGCAGGGCGTCATAGGCCACCACCGGCCGGATATTGGCGTAGAGGCCCAGGGCCTGCCGCATCCGGAGCAGCCCCTGCTCGGGGCGCACCTTGGCCTTGGGGTCGTTGTCGTATTTGGGGTGGCCGATGGCGCCAAAGAGGATGGCGTCGGCGGTCAGGCAATTGTCCAGGGTCTCGGCCGGGAACGGGTCTCCGGTGCCGTCGATGGCGGCGGCCCCGACCAGCGACGCCCGATAGGTAAAGGTATGCCCAAAGCGCTGGGCAATGGCGTCGAGCACCTTCTGGGCTTCGCGGATGACTTCGGGACCGATGCCGTCCCCGGCGAGTATGGCAATGGTTTTGTCCATGAGGGATACGTAAAATGGGTAAGGTTTTTCAGGGAAGCCTTTGACTAAATGATGTATTGATAATCAGGTGATTGATCCTGAGTACGCCCGGAGAGGGTTGACGAAGGACCTATGGGATACCTCCCTTTACTTCGACATGCGCTGCCTAAGCGTTCACTATGACAATCAGCGATTTGTTGAGATTGAGGGGCCTTTTTCTTGACATACATGAAGATCGTTAGTCATCTTATACTTCGCTTCTCGCTTCTCGCTTCTCGCTTCTCGCTTCTCGCTTCTCGCTTCTCGCTTCTCCCCTTCCAGAGCGCAGCGAAGTCCCGCTTGCGGGATCGCTTCTCAATCCATGAAATCTTCCATATTCAGCCGGCGGGAGATGGCAAAGGCCGCGTTGACCAGCCCGACGTGGGAGTAAGCCTGGGGGAAGTTGCCCCATTGGCTGCCGTCCTTGGCATCGACATCCTCGCTGAGCATGCCGACGTGATTGCGGAAGGTGAGCAGATATTCGAAGATTTCGATGGCTTCGTCCACCCGGCCCACAAAGGCGAGGGCTTCCACGTACCAGAAGGCGCAGATCAGGAAGGTGGTTTCCGGTTCCCCAAAGTCATCGGCGTGCTTGTAGCGGAAAAAGAGGCCCTCGTTGGTCTTGAGTTCTGCTTCGAGGGCCTGGACCAGGGCCCGGGCCTTGTCGCTCTCGGCATCGAGGTAGTGCATGGTGATGAGCTGCAGCAGGCTGGCGTCGAGGTGGGGCGTGCCGATGGCCTGTGTGTAGGTTTGCCGGTCAGCATCATAGCAGGCTTCGATTTGCTTGGTCGATTCCTTGACCAGCCGCTCGGCGAGGGACATCATCTCGTAGTCCCGGAAGTAACGGCCGATTTTCTGGGCGGCCTTGGCGCCGGCCCAGTGGAACAGGAAAGTATAAGCGTGGGCCTGGGCTTTGTTGCGAAACTCCCACAGCCCGGCGTCGGGCTGGTACATGGTGGCTTCGATCTGCTTGAGGATGCTCATGACCAGCGGCAGCAGATGGCTTTTGTCCTCATGCACCAGGCGCTTGTCTACAAAGAGGGGGAGCAGCGACACGAGCACCTGTCCATAGACGTCGTTCTGGATGTGCTCATGGGCCTGGTTGCCCACCCGGACCGGCTGATTGCCCAGGTAGCCGTCGAGGGGGAGAATGTGCTCTGTGAGCTGGGCTTCGCCGGTGATCGAAAAGAGCGGCTGTAGCCGCTGATTTTCTTCCAGGCTCAGGGCGATGTTTTCAATATAATGGACATACTGCTCCAGTTCGGTAAAATGGCCCAGATTCGTAAGGGCTTTGAGGGTGTAGTGGGCATCCCGGATCCAGCAATAGCGATAATCCCAGTTGCGGGTGCTGCCCGGTGACTCGGGCAGACTGGTGGTCGTTGCTGCGATGATCGCGCCGGTATCCTCATACTGGTGCATCTTGAGGGTGAGCGCCGAGCGAATCACAGCATCCTGATGGAAGTAGCCGATGGAGGTCCGCTTGACCCACTTGCGCCAGTAGGCTTCGGTCTTGTGGTAAAAGGTGTTGATGGTGCTCTCCAAGGCCGCCTCCAGGGGGATGCCCCAGGTGAGGGCCAGGTATTTGGTCTCGTTGAGGACAAAAGCCTTCTCATCGGCCACATAGTTGAGGGCGATGTTGGTGGTGAGGCGCACTTGTCGCTCCAGGCCCATGTAGCGCAGGTGGCTGGAACCGAAAAGGACTTCTGGTTCCTTGGCGCCATACTCCCCCCGGGGGCGGCACACCACCCGGATCCGGGGCGTACCAGCGATCGGGATCACCTTGCGGGCCAGCAAGAGGGGTTTGTAATAGCGCTCGTACTGGTAAAAACGCGGGGCAAAATCGACTACCTGGAAGATGCCATCGGTACAGGTAAATTCCGTCACCAGGATGTTGGTGTTGTCGATGTAAAATTGCCGGGATTCGTAGTGCTCCGTGGCTGGTCGCACGGAGAATTCACCGCCTTTTTCCTGATCCAGCAAGCCTCCGAAGAGAAAGCTGCTGTCAAAGCGGGGCCAGCACAGCCAATTCACGTTGGCATCGGTATCAATCAGCGCAAGGTAGGCACAGTTGCCAACGAGACCGAAGTCGTAGGTGTGTTTTCCCATAGGAGAAGTCAGAAGAGAGAAGTCGGAAGTGAGAAGAGAGAAGTCGGAGGTCAGAAGAGAGAAAGTACGGCTGTCTCACCGGTTTGCCGTTGGCAGCCGATCCCGCACCCAGGCGCGGGCGGCTTCGTCGGAGGCGAAGAGGTCATCCAGGCTGGGGTGGGGGAGGTGGTCCACCCCGGCGAGGGCGGCCTCATTGAGGTCGGCGATGCCCGTAAAGGAGATTTTTTCCTCCCGGAAGAGCTGGTTGGTCACCTCATTGGCGGCATTGAACACGCAGGGGGCATTGCCGCCCCGGCGCAGGGCTTCGTAGGCCAGGGCGAGGTTTTTGAAAACCGCCGTATCCACCCGCTCAAAGGTGAGCGCGGGATAGTCCAGGAAGTTAAAGCGGGGGAAGTCCGCCTGTAGCCGCTGGGGATAGCCGAGCGCGTACTGAATGGGCAGCCGCATATCGGGCAGGCCCATCTGGGCCTTCATGCTGCCGTCCTCAAACTGCACGATCGAGTGGATGATGGACTGCGGATGCACAATCACATCGATCTGCGGCACTTCCAGGCCAAAAAGCCAGCGGGCTTCGATCACCTCCAGGCCCTTGTTGGCCATGGAGGCCGAGTCGATGGTGATCTTAGCCCCCATCTCCCAGTTGGGATGCTTGAGGGCCTGGGCGCGGGTCACCCGCTGCAACTGGTCGAGGCTGTAGCCCCGAAAGGGGCCACCGGAGGCAGTGAGATAGATTTTTTCGATCGGATTGGCTTCTTCCCCCACCAGACACTGGAAGAGAGCCGAGTGTTCGGAGTCCACCGGGATGATGGGCACCTGATGCT
>RFHL01000736.1 GCA_003696875.1 Bacteroidota bacterium
TCATTCTGCACGTAGGTGCTCTGGCAGATGGGAATGGCGTTGATGCAGTCCTGTTCGGGCTGGAGCGGCGGCAGCTGCGCCCAAAGCGACAGCGGCATCAGGCCCAAAAAGAGGACCGTAAAAAGGGTGGAATTAAGAGCAAAAGGTGACTTCATCTTACACAGCGAGCTTTGGCAAAAACCTTCAAATAATCCCCAAGCCTAACGCGAATCCCGGGGGCCCCGAAGGGAAAAATCGGCCGGTAAACCGAAAAAACTGTGCTTCCTTCCCAAAAAGATACAAAACGAAGCTCAAATCTTTCAACCGATTCTAGCCAAAGATACTACAAGTCCTTCCTTTTGAGACCAAATCTTACCTCACGGCACAGGGATGCATCCCGAACCGTCCAAAAGTCGGGTCGATTGGTATTTCGAACTTTACATATTTCAGAAATCAAAAGCTTCTTCTACCAGGCTGAAGGTATCGCCCCGTTCGCTGGGGTGAATATTCAGCAGGCCGGCGCGTACCAGCAGCACCAGCTTGGCCGAAGCCTGTCGCCGGGAGATTCCCAGCAGTTTTTGAGTATCAGCAAGGGTAATATTCGAGCGCTCCTCCAAGTGGCGCAGCAGCACCTGCTCGGGTTCTCCTACCCGCAGCGAGACGCCCCGCTCCCGTCCTGCATGTCGCAGGACCTGGATCATCTCGCGGCTTGCGGTCACACTTTTGTCTGCTACCCGCACAAAGGCCCCCCGTCCACCGGGTGGATCGGCATAGGTGAGATAGTAAGGCTTGCGCCGGCCCGGTCGCACCTGCAGAATGAGCACTTCTCGTCTGGCCGTCACGGGTACTTGCGACAGGCTGTAGGGCAAAGCCGGGGTACAGTGTCCATCCAGGAAACGCCGCAAGGCAAAGGCATCCTCCCCCGGGTACTTCAGGCCGTAGACCGTCCGATCATCATCCACCCCTACCAGCAAGACTCCTCCCTCGGTATTGGCAAAAGCCACCAGTTCCCGGGCAATCTTGTCCGGGTGATGGGCCTTCCGCTTAAACTCAAGGTGCAGCCCCTCCCCCTGCCGGACCAGCCGCTTCAGTTCGCCTAAATCCATGGCCCCAAATTGGGGATAGGCCCCGATAAAACCAAAGGAACAAACCCAAGGAAACCGGAAATGGGCCTCCTCTCAGCGCAACAATGTCACTGCCCCCCGCAGGGGCGGGGGTACGTAATCACCCTGGGCCGAGCGCACCTGCAGCCGGAAATAATACACCCCGGCGGGCAGGCCCGTGCCTTCCCACTCATTGCGATAGCCCTCCACCGCATACACCTGCCGCCCCCAGCGGTCATATACCTCAAGCCGGTTGTCCGGGTACAGGGCAAGGTTGTCCACCACCCAACGATCATGGATGCCATCGCCATTGGGGGAAAATACGTTGGGTGCCATCAGCGGATGGGCAAAGCCCAGTTCCACGGGTTGGGACCAGCTGTCATAGCCTCCTCCGGCCTGCCGGGCCCGGATGCGGTAGCGATGGATCAGGCCCGCCTGCCGGTCGGACCGGGAATAGTTCAGTTGCGTGCCTGAGAGACTGTCCAGACGTCGCCAGGGACCACCGTCCAGTTGTCGCCATACCTCATAGGCTGCCACCGGCCAGCCCACATAGGGA
>RFHL01000737.1 GCA_003696875.1 Bacteroidota bacterium
GTACGCCTCAACCTGGAGCAGACCATTCAGCAAGCCTATGTACAAGCCCGGAGTGCCGCATGGTAGAGGTGTAAGTACTGTAGGCACTCCGGGCTTGTACATAGGCTTGCTGAATGGTCTGCTCCAGGTTGAGGCGTACCTGCTCGGCCTGTAGCTCAGCTTGTCGCCGTCGAATCTCGGCTTGTTGGATGCTCGCACTGTTTTGGCGGCGGTTGTAAATGGGGATATTCAGGCTGAGGTTGACTGAAGCATTGATGTTGTCGGAGAGCTGGTCTACAAAACGATAGGTCTCGCGTAGGGGCTGCTCTGCGCTAGTGGCCAGATTTAGTTCCTGATAGTCGCCCCCTGCGAGGGAGACGCTTACGCTTTGGGTATCGCGGATTACCACCGTCTGTCCGGAGAAGCGCTCCCGGCCACTGGCCCAGCCCGTCCCTACCGAGCCGGAGGCCGATAGGCTGGGGAGCAGGCCTGTATGGGCGATTTTCTCGCCCATTTCCGCGCTACGAATCCGGATATCGGCGCTGAGTACGCCCGGTTGGGTATTGGTGGCCGTTTGGTAGATGTCGGCCAGCGGCGTACGGAAAATGTCGTTTTCGGGAATATCTACCTCGATACGCTCTACCCCAAAAGGGTCGGAGGGGTCAAGGCGGAGAATTTGCATCAGCACCAGATGGGCCGTTTCAAGTTGGTTTTCGGCATTAACGAGCGAAAGCTCGTCGGTGGCGATCTGAGACTCGAGTTGCAGGAGGTCGGCCCGGGCGGTAACACCCGCCTCGACGAGGCGGGCGGTGCGGTCGCGCTGCTCGCGGGTCGAGGCCAATTGGAGCTCGGCCCCCTGGACCAGCTCGGCATTGCGCAGGATGTCGAGATACGCCAGCGTAATGTTGAGGGCGAGGTCTACCTCGGCCTGTTTCAGGTCCAGTTCTGAGGCCCGCAGGTCCAGATCGGCTTGCTGGATGGTCTGCATGATGCGACCACCATTATAGAGCGTGACGCCGCTCTGGAGCCCCCCATTGAGGCTCTGGTTGCCGGCCGAGGTAAAATCGTTGGTAAACGGGTTGATGGTATAGCCAAAGTTGGCGCCGAAGCCTACCCCGGCATTGAGGTTGGGGAGGCGCTGGGCCTTGGTGCGGGCAAGTTCCACCTCGCTGCTTTCCATGTTCATGCGTGCCTGCAGGAGGGCAATGTTGTTTTCCCGGGCATGCTCCAGGCACTGCCGCAGCGTCCAGGTCCGCTGCTGCTGGGCAGTCAGCAAGGCAGGCAGCATCAGCCATAGGGTCAGGAGCAGGGCGGCGATGCGGATAGAAAAGGGTCGATAGATCAGAGGCAGAGTATGCATAACATGCGGCACCGTTACGGAAAAATAGAGGGAAGTAAGTCCGGCCAGCAAAGTGGCCTACGACTGAAGTCAACAAAGTTTGGCATTTCCCAGTCGCTTCTCAACTCAATAGTAGAATAATTTCCCCCGTTTGTCGATTATTCTGCCCGTCGAACTTGCGAAATCAGAGCGGGAGAGGCCCCGAACCTTTCCCTATTGTTAAAATACTTACACCCCCCGGCTTTTTGTCTGGCAAAAAAGGGTAGGGGAAATGTAGGGCTAGTTGTATAAAGAGGTGAAACCATTCGGCAGGACCGGCAAATATTTCCGGTTATTGGAACATGTAGGAGTCAGCAAATAATTCATTGGGTTTTGCCGGATTTATCGTGCTAATTGCAGTGAGCGTTTAGGTATCTCCATCACGTATTTGTGCGAGGTGCTTTCCTGCGGCTGCAGATCCGCGGAAAGTTCTATCTTTACGCCCGCTCAAATGTGCCTCTTAGACGTCCGTTTTTTTAAGTCTAGCGGAAAATGAAAAAGCTTTTTGCTCGTCTCTCTATACTGTGCTTCCTGCTCCTCTCCTTTATCCAACAAGGCTGGGCTCAGGATCCGCAGTATTCCCAGTTTTACGCCAATCAGCTGATGCTGAATCCCGCTTTTGCGGGAGCGGGAGAAGGGATGCGTATCGCGATGAACTATCGGGCCCAGTGGGTCCGCATTCCCGGCTATTACAAGCAAATGGCCTTCTCCTATGACATGCCGGTCTTTTTCCTCGGGACCACGCAAGGGGTAGGGATCAATTTCACCTCTGATGTCGCCGGTGAAGGGGACCTGACCAAGCTGAACATCAACCTCAACTATGCCTACCAGTTGGAGATCATTGATGACAACTTCCTCCGTTTTGGCTTGAGCGCTGGGATCCAACAGGCGAGCATTGATTTCTACAAACTGCGCTTTCCGGACCAGATTGATCCGAGGGGCGGCTTTGTGCGACCTACCAATGAGCCTTTTGGGACCTTTTCGCAGGCCGTGATCCGGCCGGATGTGGGAGCAGGAATCGCCTACTTCAATGAGTTTGCCTGGGTGGGGGTCACCGTGAACCATATCACCCAGCCGCTGGAGACCTTCTCCGACTTTGGCGGTGCCGAGGCGCGCCTGCCTCGCAAATACACCGTAACGGGCGGGATCAACATTCCCCTCCGCAGCATGAACAGCCGCCGCGAGGTCTCCCTGACTCCGGTCTTCCTCTACAAGATGCAGGGCGAGTTCATGCAGATTGATGGAGGGCTTTACATCAACGCGGACCCCATGGTCTTTGGGGTTTGGTACCGCCACCAAGATGCCGTCATCGGCCTGATCGGAATCAAGCAAGGTCCCTTCAGCTTTGGCTATTCCTACGACTACACCGTCTCCGACCTCACCCAGGGGATTTCCGGAGGTTCGCATGAGGTGTCCCTCGTGCTAGATTTTCCCTACTATCAGCGTCCCCGAGGGATGCGCCACCGTCGTATGCCTTGTCCCAAGTTCTAACGTACGTTTGTCTGGATCAAAAGCGTTTACCTAACATTGACCGGGTCCTTGGATTTATATCCGGGTCGTAACTCTCCAAAGACGATCGATTTATGAAAACGAGAAGAAGCATCACCTTCGCCCTGACGGCCTTTCTGGCGGTCGGTCTGATGATGAGCTGTAACCACAAGAAGAAAATCAATCAGGTGGGCAGCCGCAGCAGCAAAACGGGCATCAAGTACAGCGACGATACCTATCGTCCGCCCAAGTACAAAGAGCCTGATCCGGCTCCTGGCCTCGTCCTTATTCCCGGTGGTACCTTTATGATGGGTGGGGGCGAAAAAGACATTGAGTTCTCCATGGATAACCGGCAGCGTCAGGTGACCGTCCAGAGTTTCTACATGGACGAAACCGAAGTCGCCAACGTCGACTGGAAAGAATTTCTCGCCGATGTGCTGCGCAGCGATGGGGGCGAAACCCGCTACAACGACCTTTACCCAGACACCAACGTCTGGCGTCGTGACCTGGCTTTCAACGATCCCTACGCCGAGACCTACTTCAGCCACCCCTCCTTCGACATGTACCCCGTGGTGGGGGTGTCCTGGCACCAGGCCAATGAATACTGCGCCTGGCGTACCGAGACCGTAAATGGCGTCCTGACCGAAAAGGACGACGAGGCGATCACCTATCCGGCCTACCGCCTGCCGACCGAGGCGGAGTGGGAATATGCTGCCCGTGGTCTGCTGGAAAGCGAAATCTACGCCTGGGAAGGCAAGTCGCTCCGTAACCGTAAGGGACGCTTCCGCGCCAACTTCAAGCGTGGCCGGGGTGACTACGCTGGCTGGCGTGGCGGCGATGGCCACCACTTTACCGACGGGTACATGATCACGGCTCCCGTTCGGGAGTTCTGGCCCAATGACTTTGGCCTCTACAACATGTCCGGTAACGTGGCCGAGTGGACGCAGGATAATTACCGGGTGTTGGCTTTTGAGGATGTGGAGGACTTCAACCCCTACCGTCGCAAAGGGCAAACGGAAATCCGGCCCGATGACTGGCTGGATGATGTATCCTACAAGCCCAAGGAGTCGCTGCTGTTTAACCCCGACCCCAATGCACCTCCGGGCAATACCGGCTTTGACAACGTGAAGGTTTACCGCGGAGGTTCCTGGGCTGACATTGCCTACTACCTCTCTCCCGGGGTGCGTCGCTTTTTCAACGCCGACTCTTCGAGCGCCAAGATCGGTTTCCGCTGCGCCATGA
>RFHL01000738.1 GCA_003696875.1 Bacteroidota bacterium
ATCCCTTGCCCGCATACGGCGTCAGAAAAAGCCTCACTTGGCCCGCCAAGCTCGGTTTTTCTTCCTTGTCTGCGCACAAGGTCTCGGCGCAAAATCGGGGAGTTATTTTTCTCGCGTTACTAAACCGCTCAATCTGATCCCCATGCGTGAACGACTAATAGCCATTCTTCTCGGAGGCCTGATGCTGGGCCTGCTGGCATGCACCCCCTCTCCTGCGGGGCAGGGGCCAGACCTGAGCCGGCTTACGGCACCGGGTAGCCGGCAACAGGTGCCGGCCCGGGCCCGCCTTGCCGTCGAGGCCCTACGTGACCGCGATATGCAGACCCTCAGCCAGCTTACCCACCCGCAGGCGGGTCTGCGCTTTTCGCCCGAGGTGTACGTGGACCCCGCCCAGCCGGTTTTTCCGGTAGAAGCGGTGGCGCAGCTGCTGGAGGATGGACAAGCCTACACTTGGGGCGTGGCCGATGGCAGCGGAGATACGATCCGGGGGACCTTCGCGTCCTATTATCCACGCTATGTCTATGACCTGGACTTTGCCGGGGCCGACAGCGTGTACTACAACTACGATCATCAGTGGGGCAACCGCACCAACAATGCCCGGCAGGCTTATCCCGGGGGGGTGCTGGTGGAATACTACTTCCCGGCGGCGGATGCCGCCGCGATGGGCCTGGACTGGCGGGCGTTGCGGCTGGTATTCCTGCCGTATGAAGGCGACTGGTATCTTGTGGGCGTGATTCACGCCCAGTGGACGCCGTAGGAGGGGCTTAGGATGAGATTAGAAGGTGAGTTGAGTAGGCGTTAATCCCTGTTCCCCTACCATCCCATTTCCATAAAAAAAGCCCCGTGCCGCAGGCGCAGCACGGGGCTCCGGGTGATAACGGGGGAGAAGGCTTATTTCTCCCGGTACCAGTATTGGGTGCGACCCAGAAGCGAGAAGCCGATAAAGCCTCTCACCTTGAGCTTGTCGGCGCTTTGCAGCTCGATGTAGCAGCTGTAGACGGAGCCATTGGCGGGATCCAGGATTTCGCCGCCCTCCCAGGTATTGTTCCCGGCGGGCTCCAGGCCTTCCAGAATGACCATCCCGCGTACGGGCTGGTTATAGCGGGGGTCGTCTTCGTCACAGTCATCACAGATAGGATTTTGTTCCTCATCCGGGCCCCGGAAGAGCTCGACGACCTTGCCGTATAACTTGCCATCCTGCTCGTAAATCTGCACGAGCGATTTGGGCTTGTTGGTCTCATCGTCGATCGTTTTCCAGGTGCCAATGGGCGACTGGGCCCGGAGAGCTGGGGCGGCCATGAGAAGGAGCATGAGCAGGCAGGGCGCGAGGCCCCGCGTAAGGGTTTTCTTGAGTAGTTGCATGATAAGTAGATTGTGTAGCGAATAAACGATGGGATCTGCCGCTTTCGTACGGTAGGAAAAAATCCTCATAAGATAGGACGCATCAGGCAGGGATTCAACCTCGCCACCACAGAAAAAGATCTGGGCCTCAGATGTCCGGGTACAAATCTGACTGGGCGGCCAGGTCGTGTTCACCCGATACATGTCCCCGGCTCCCGTACCAAAACTGGCTTTCGGGTTTTATGGGCGCCGCATCACCAGATGGTTCTCCCAGGGCCACTTCCTGCACCTCCCAGGCGGCCATCTGGTCCATGCCATCATTGATGGTCCAGGTGCCCAGGTGGAGGACCAGCCGGTCCGGGGCCAGCCCGGGGAGGGGCTGTCCCGCATGCGTGGCGGCATAGTCCGCCGCGGGGTCCAGACGGGCCGTCAGCCAGCGACCCATGGTCGCGGGCAGGTCGAAATGCTGGATCGGAGCGTCCCGTTTTTGGCCAAACTGCCCGGTGAGATTGAAAAACATGCGACCAGGTGCGTAAACCTGGTGGGCGATGCTTTGGCTCCCCCGATACCAGGCCAGCCAGAGGTAGGGGCCGTTCAGGCTCTCCGGGACCCGGCTGCGCGGGTCGATCCGGTACCGCAGCTGTATCCCTGGCAGATGATCCGGCGCGATCGCCACCGCCTGACAGAGGCGGTTCAGCGTCTGTGGCATGCGGTCCTGCCCCGGAGCCGGATAGGCCCGGGCGCGGCTTTGCTGATAGAGCAGAGGGGCACTATCCCCGGCCCGCCTTACCTCGCTGAGGTGCGAGGGCTCTTCGGTTTCGGGATAGATGTAGCGCGGATGCCAGTGAGTAAGTCCCTCCCGAAAGTCGCCATTGCGCAGCCCGGACTGCACGGGGAGTTCCCAGGGGTGGCCCAGCCAGAGAGGGTAGCGGTCTTCGTCAAAAACAGGCAGGCGATCGGGATAGGAAAAGGCATAGCGCTGGACCGTTTTTGCCTGTACCCCTACCCGCTCGCCCTCAAGGTCCACGATACAAATGCCCTGCTCGGGCCCGCCAAAGTAGTCGGGCTCGCCAAAGGCCCGTGGCCGGTAACCAGCCGCAGGGAGGTTGATCATATTCATACCACGCAGGGACACGGCCGTCTTGGCCGAGGCCTTGACGGGCATGTGCACATGCCCGCTGAATACGTAGCGGACGTTGCCATGCCGGCTCAGAATCTCCACCAGGGTACGCCGCACGGTGACCGTTTCCACGTAGGACAGCAGCGGATCAATGCCGATGGGGTGTGAAGGCACGTGCTGGAAAAAGAGGACCGGCCGGTTCCGGTTTCGGGCGAGGTCCCGGGCCAGCCAGTCAAAGTAGTGGGGATGGGTGGCCCAGAAGTCCTGCCGCAGGGGATCGGGCCAGACCACAAAATGCCAGGCACCCAGGTCAAAGGCGTAGAGCAGCTTGTCGGTGCCGTTGAGGCGGTGTTGGCTGGCGAAGTAGTGGTCAAAGGCGCGCAGGTCGTAGCCCGGGCTGAAGGTGGCCCGATAGGCCGATTCGTGATTTCCGATTGCCAGCAATACGGGACAATCCAGCGGTTCAAAGAGCGCCTCCATGGCCCGAAAATGGGCTTCTTCGCCCTGATGATCGGTAAAATCTCCCAGCACCAGGGCAAATGCGGGCGGGGGGTCCAGTTCCCGGATAAGCGCGACACTTTCGGCGATATAGGCGTTGTGAATCTGTACCCGGGTGGTGTCTTCTCGTCCCCCGTATCCGGGGTCACCGCCCTGAGGATCAGCCAGGATCGCAAATCGCAAATTGCTATTTGACGCGGAAATGCCCAGCGAAGCGGGGTCCAGGTATCCGACCTCCCGATAACCCAGCAGGTTGGCGGTCACCTCGACGCCGGCGGCCCGCCAGCGGATCTCGGGCCATTGGGTGAGGTCGGAAAGCGGGAAGCTGTGCGACTCTCGTCCCAGACGAATGTGCAGCTCGGTGGCAGGGCTGGCCTCCGCCAGCCAGAGGACGAGGACGTCCTCGTCGCGGGCCGGCAGGTGAATCGCGCCCTTGCCCGTTTCGGGCTCGAAGTGGTCGCCCGCCTCGAAGTCAAAAACCTGGCTTCGGGTCAGCTCCCCTGGCCCTTTGACCCGTACCCGCAGCTCGCTAGTCTCTCCAGCCCTACCCGCCTCCTGGCGAAAGGCCAGCCGCAAGGCGGTCTCTCCCGCCTCGTTGGTGGCGTCGGCCAGCGACAGCCGGCCAGGATCGGAGTAGGGAGTAAAGGCCCTCGGCCGGTGCAGACCTGGGGGCAGCAGACTGGCGGCTGCCCCCAGGCTCAGACGTTCAAAAAAGGTGCGTCGTTTCATGTTCTAGAGGCGAGATACGAGAAGCGAGGCCGCGACCCGATGACGGGCCTGCGGGAAGTGAGGATCGGAAGCGAACCTCAAGCTCGAACCAGGAACTAGGAACCACGAACCTGGAACATTTTTATTGCCGCGCCCAGATCTCGCTGATGGGCTGACCACGGCTGCTCTTGCCGCTGTGGTGCCAGTCGTCTCCCTCAACCTTGCCTTCGAAGCTGAGGCTCATGCCGACCCGGGAGTTGTCGCGGGAAAAGAACTCGATGTGCTCGGTGTAGACGCCATCTTCGAAGGTGTAGGTGCCGCCACCGCAGCCCATAAACTGCTTGGTGCCATAGTCCATGGCGGTCCACTGAAAGCGGGTGCCAGAGAGGATCTTGATGGTCTGCCGGGTGCCCCGCTGGTGAATCTCGACCATCTCCCCGTCGCGCGCCCGCGCGCGGATCTTCCAGTGGCCAGCCAGCGGGCTGTCGCCCGCGTCGAGACGGACCCACATGTCTTCAAAAGTCATGTTGTCTTCTTCCCAGCGGACGAACATGCGATCGTCTGACACCTCAATAGTAGCCGGTAATTCCCGCCCGACCATACTGCTGTCCCATGTATTGTAGTCCACGGTATAGAGCGATTCCCCCGATTCCGGGTCGAAGGTGTAGCTGCCGCCCGAGGAACCGATAAATTCGCCTTCTCGGTAGGCGGCCATCATGGTGTAGGAGGGCGAGAGAATCCGCACAATGGTCACCCCGTCCAGGCCGTCTTCCTGGGAGGATTTTTCGAGTCGCCAGGCGCCGACGAGGGGATTGTCGGCCGGGACCGGAGCCTGCGCACTCCATAGGGTCAGGGCCAGACATAGCCAGAGGAAAGCAGGGATCTTTTTCATGTGATCAGGGGTTACGTGAAACAGTCTGAAGGAAAAGGCTGGCGCAAATGCGCCATTCATCAATATACAACTCGGTGGGGAAATGCGGGAAATCTCTCCCAGGCTATCGGCCCAAAGGCAGATTTCGTACCTTGGACCGGATTTGACCTCCAGGTCAGGCCCGGGAAGCTATCCTCATCCTTTCTCTGTATGGTTTCAAGCTGCTCGTTTTCATGGAACGAATCCTGATTTCTTTTTTGCTGCTCCTCTCCCTCCCCGTGGCTTCCCTGCTGGGCCAGGCCCAGCTGACCGCCGAACTGCGCCCGCAGGGCCAGGTGTGGGCCACCGTGACCGGGGCCGAGCGCCCGCTGGCGGTGGACGCTTATCGCCTGACCGATGCCAGCGGCCGGGAGATTCCCCTGGCGGAGGTCCTGCCCCACGACGCCCGTCAGACGCTGATCTGCCCCGTCGAGGCCCTGGACATCAAGCGGGTCTATTTCCTCGAAATTCCCGCCCTGGACCTCAAGGCCTTCTGCTCCTTTGATGGCATCTTTCGCGAGCTGTACTCGCCCAAGCCGCTGGGGGCCGAGGTGGGCGCGGGCCAGACTTCGGTGCGGGTCTTTGCCCCGCGTGCGACCGGGATGCGCCTCTATCTGTACCGGGACCGCCTCGATACCGAGGCCTACCAGACCTATGACCTGACGCAAGACGCCGAAGGCGTCTGGGAAATCGCGATTCCCGAAGACCTGCATGGCGTCTGGTACGACTTCACGGTGCATGGCAGCACCGATCCGGGCAACCATTTCTACGAAAGCGAAGCCGTCCACATCTCCGATCCCTATGCCCGGGTGAGCGACGATACCTGGGGCAAAAGCCGCATGTGGCGGGCCACCGAGCCAGCGAGTCCGCTGGCGGGGGGCATCCCACCCCTGGAGGACGTGATCGCCTATGAAGTTCACGTGCAGGACTTTACTGCCCAACTGCCCGTCGAAGACGGGCTCAAAGGTACCTTTGACGCCATGATCAAGCCAGGCCTCAAGAACCGCCGGGGCGAGGCGATCGGCTTTGATTACCTCCTGGACCTGGGGGTGAATGTGGTCCACCTCATGCCTGTGCAGGAGTACCTGCACTTTCCCGACGACGACTGGCAAGCCTCCTTCGCCGACGATCCTTACATGATCTCTCAGGGCATCGCGGAGGAAAATTATCAGTGGGGTTACCGCACCTCGCATGCCTTTGCGGTGGAGAGCAGGTACCGCCGCGCGGGAACCGAGCCCGGGGCCGAGCGGGAGCAGTTTCGCGATCTGGTGCAGGCCTTTCACGAGGCCGGCATAGCCGTCATCATCGACATCGTGCCCAACCACACCGCCGAGAACATGGACGGCAACGGCTGGTTTTTCCACTTCAACGCCCTGGACAAGCTCTACTACTACCGAACTCGTGATTTTGAGCACATCGGGGCCTACGGCAATGAGGTCAAGACCGAAAACCGTCCCATGGTGCAGCGTTGGCTCATCGACCAGTGCCAGCACTGGATTGAGGAATTTGGCATTGACGGCTTCCGGATTGATCTGGCCGGGCAGATCGACGAGCAGACGCTCAAGGCGCTCAAGTTGGTCATTGGCGAAGACAAGATCCTCTACGGCGAGGCCTGGATCGGCTCCAACGATCCCGCCTACGAAGCCAATCCCGATTGGGATTGGTACAAGTCGGATGCACCCATCACCTTTTTCCAGGACGACAGCCGCAATGCCTACAAGGGCCCGGTTTTCGAACTGAACGACCCGAAGAAGGATCGCGGCTGGCCCGGGGGCGACTATGGTGCGCGGCCCACCGTCATGAAGGGGCTCTCGGCCCGCTTGCCTGACGACAAAACGCCCCTCAGCGGCATCAGCTATCTCGACATCCACGACAACTTTGCCCTGGCCGACCAGTTTGGGGCGGGCTTCGATGGCCGCTACGATGTGGACGAAGATGCCTACAAAATCGCCGTTGTCCTGCTCTACACCACCCTGGGCCCCATCGTGACCCATGGCGGCAGCGAGATCATGCGCTCGAAGGCCGATGCGCCCCTGGGCGAGGTCGTGAAGGAAACCAAGGCCGGGTACAAGATTTACCTGCATGGCTATCGCGACACCTACAACCACCGTTTCGCCAACGAGTTCAAGTGGGATCAGGTAGGCCAAAAGCCGCGTCGCGACAATCAGAACGACTACCGCAACATGTACGCCTTCTGGCGGGGGATGAATGCCTTCCGCCTCAGCGCCTACGGCGAGGTTTTTCGCGTGGCCGAGGCGGTCCCGGATGGCTATTACCAATTCGTCACCCCCGAGGACCCCAGCCAACTGGGCTACCTGGTGGATGGCAAGGTGCTGGTGCTGCTCAATGCCGGTGAGACGGCGGCGACATTCCCCGCCATCGACCTGCCGGCCGGGAACTGGAAGCTCATCGCCACCAACGCCGCCGTGGACCACGTGAAAGGTGTAAAAGCCCCCAAAGCCGAGCGACAGCTCAGCGGAGGGACGGCGGTGCGCCTGACCGTACCGGCCCAGGGCCTGCGGATTTGGGTGAAGGAGTAGGGCTCACCCCCGGTACTTCTCCCCCCACTGCCGCTCCAGATACTGCCGGATTTTTTGCTCCACGCCTATCGGCTTGGGTTGGTAAAAAGCCCGCCCTTGCAGCGCCTCGGGCATAAACTCCTGGTGGTTTTGCTGTCCCTGGAAGTCGTGCGAATACTTATAGCCCTCGCCATAGCCCATGCCCCGCATGAGCTTGGTGGGGGCGTTTCGCAGGTGTAGGGGAATGGGGTGGGCTGGCTCCGTACGCACATACTGCATCGCCTCGTTGATGGCGACATAGGCGGCATTGCTTTTGTCGGAGCTGGCCAGGTAGGTGGCGCACTGGGAGAGGATGATGCGCGCCTCGGGCATGCCGATCACATTCACCGACTGGAAGCAGGCATTGGCCAGGAGCAGGGCGTTGGGGTTGGCGTTGCCGATGTCCTCGGCGGCGAGGATGATCAGCCGCCGGGCGATGAATTTCACATCTTCGCCCCCATCCAGCATGCGGGCGAGGTAGTAGACCGCGGCATTGGGGTCCCCGCCCCGCACCGACTTGATAAAGGCCGAGATGATATCGTAGTGTTGCTCGCCGCTCTTGTCGTAGAGCGCAACATGCTCCTGGGCGGCGGCCATCAGGGCCTCATTGGTAAGGACGATGGACTCGTCTTCCTTG
>RFHL01000739.1 GCA_003696875.1 Bacteroidota bacterium
CTTTTCTTCGGTGCCCTACTTCACCCCCGAGGCCATCGAAGCCCATATGGAAGTTCTTACCCTGGTGCGTACCTGGGCCCGGGAAAAGGACGCCACCCCCGCCCAAATTGCGCTAGCCTGGGTTCTGGCCCAAAAACCCTTTATCGTGCCCATCCCGGGAACCACCAAACTCCATCACATGAAGGAAAACCTGGGGGCGCTGGCGGTTTCGTTCACCGACCTGGAGCTGCAGGAATTCCGAGACGCCATGGAGCGGATCGAGTTGATCGGCTTTCGGGAGCCGGCTTCCGTTTTGACAGATCGCTAAGCCTCTGATGATTCTCCCCCCAATCCGAAAACAATGAAAAAACGCTATCTCGGTCCCGACAAGCTGGACGTTTCGGCCTTGGGCCTCGGCTGTATGAGCATGAGCTTTGGCTATGGCCCACCTGCTGACCGGCAGGAGATGATCCAACTACTGCGCACAGCGGTGGGGGAAGGCGTCACCTTTTTTGACACCGCCGAAGCCTACGGCCCCTTCACCAATGAAGACCTCCTGGGCGAAGCCCTTTCGCCCTATCAACAGCAGGTGGTGATCGCCACCAAGTTTGGCTTCCGGGGCGGCTTGCCCGCCCAGGGGCTCGACAGCCGGCCCGAAAACATCCGGGCGGTGGCCGAGGCTTCGCTCAAGCGCCTGCGCATCGAGGCCATCGACCTCTTTTACCAGCATCGGGTAGACCCCGAGGTGCCTATTGAGGAAGTCGCCGGTACAGTAGGCGACCTGATCCGCGAGGGAAAGGTCAAGCACTTTGGCTTGTCCGAGGCGGGGGTGGAGACCATCCGCCGGGCCCATGCCGAGCAGCCGGTCACCGCCCTGCAAAATGAGTACTCCCTCTGGATGCGCAAGCATGAGACCGGCGTCTTCCCGCTGCTGGAGGAGCTGGGCATCGGTCTGGTGCCCTACAGCCCCCTGGGACGGGGCTTCCTCACGGGCAAGCTCACCGCCGACACGCCCCTGGCTGAGGGCGACTTCCGGGCCCAACTGCCGCGCTTCACCGCCGAGGCCCGTGCCGCCAACCAGGCCCTGGTGGACCTGCTGCAGGACCTGGCCAACCAGCGGCAGGCGACGCCTGCCCAGGTCGCCCTGGCCTGGATCCTGGCCCAGCGGCCCTGGATCGTGCCCATCCCGGGCACCACCAAGCCCCATCGCCTGCGCGAAAATCTCGGCGCGGCCCGCCTCGAACTCTCTCCGGAAGACCTGAAAGAAATCGAGGCCGCCCTCGGCCGGCTCGACATCGTGGGCGCCCGCTATCCCGATCATATCGAGCGGATGACCGGGCTGTAGAGGCTGCTCTTGTCTGTGATGCCGAAACTATGGCCTGCACGCTCAGCGTGCAGGCCTTTTCTTTGGGCAGGAGGTGCCAGGGGAATGGTCCCGTAAGGAGAAGCCATTGCGGCATCTGCTGGGGCGGAGGTGTGTAAATTTGGCCCACGAGGCGGGTTAGGCTGCTTATTGGTGGGGTAATGATGTTGATGCAGGTGATTGGGGAGGGAAATCATATGATTTAGGCCTATTGGCAAGATGAAATTCCTCAAGTTGTCAGGTTGTATGAAGATATGACCGATTTTCGCAAAGTGATTCGGGTGTTGGTGGTCCTGTCTTAAGC
>RFHL01000740.1 GCA_003696875.1 Bacteroidota bacterium
AGTCAGCAGGGAGCACATGCCGCTTGAGCTCGGCCAGGGCCCCGGCGGTTTCGACGCCGGTGGGCCCGCCGCCCACGACCACAAATTTCTTGAGGAAGTTGCGGCTGCCTACTTCAGCCTGATAGTGGGCTTCTTCGAAGTTTTGGAGAATCAGGCTACGCAGGTTGAGCGACTCGGGGATGTTTTTCATCCCCATGGCGTGTTCGGCAACCGATTCGTTGCCAAAGAAGTTGGTCTGGCTGCCAGTAGCCACCACCAGATAATCATAGGTGATGGCGCCGATGTTGGTATACAGGGTATTGAGTGCGGGATCAACGGACTCAACCTCAGCCATACGGAAGACGAAATTGTCTTGCTTGGCAAACATCTTGCGCAGCGGGAAGGCGATGGAGTCGGGCTCTAGCCCGCCGGTAGCGACCTGATACAGCAGCGGCTGGAAGGTGTGGTAGTTGTTGCGGTCAAGCATGACCACCTGATAGGGCTGGCCCTTGAGGGCCTTGGCCAACGTGATCCCGCCAAACCCCCCACCGATGATGACGATGCGGGGCTGATTGGTATGGGGGAGTATAGCTTTCATAAATTTCAATTTTTATTGAAAGGTTTGTTTGGGTATACGTTAGGGGCAAACCTCCGTTGGGAAAGCAGGGCTTTTTTTAGAGGGGAATCCAGGCGATCGGTAGCTGGATGAGAAAGACCCTTTCCTGATTAATCCCTGCCAGTCCCTTCAGTTTATTTTGGGGGTGAAAAAACAAGACCGGGGGGCTTTTGGGTTTGATGAAGCGCTTCCTTTCCTCTATTTTTGGGGGTTAAGGCTATTCTCTCCCATTCGCGTTTCCGGCCTCTCCAGAAGTTACCAATCCATTGCCCATGGCTATTCGCTTTTATCAGGTACCCATCGACGAAATTCGGGACGAAAGCCCCGACGCCTATACCCTGTTTTTTCGCAATCCTGACCCGGAGGTCTTTTATTACCAGGCAGGACAGTATCTGACCATCAAGGTACAGGTGGGCGAGGAAGTCCTGCGCCGGGCGTTTTCCCTGTCCAGCTCTCCCCTGACCGATGACCGCCTGAGCATAACCATCAAGCGGGTGGAGGGCGGCCGCGTATCCAACTACATCCGGGACCACCTCCAGGAAGGGGATACGGTGGAAGTGCTCCCGCCCATGGGGAAGTTTACCGTGACGCCCGAGGCCGATCGGGCCTTTCACTACGTGCTGATTGGGGGCGGGAGTGGCATCACGCCTTTGTTTAGCATCTTGAAGACCGTCCTGCAGGGCGAGCCGGAGAGCGAAGTCTCGCTGTACTATTGTAACCGGGACCAGGAGCATATCATCTTCGGGGAGGCCCTGGGCGAACTAAGCGCGCGCTATGGCGCGCGCCTGCATGTGCATCACACCCTCACCCGGCCG
Organism: Bacteroidota bacterium; assembly: GCA_003696875.1. GTDB lineage: Bacteria > Bacteroidota > Bacteroidia > J057 > J057 > RFHL01. The sequence goes on from RFHL01000740.1 coordinate 1,411, forward strand.
GGGGCCGGCTGGCAGGGCTACACCGGCCGTCTGGATCAGGCCCGGGTGTATGAGCTCATTTCCCAGCTCTTTATGACCAGCGAGCTACGCAAACAATACTACATCTGCGGCCCGCAAGGCCTCATGGACGCCGCCGAGGCAGCGCTGGACCAGCATGCTGTCAATCCGCCCGACATCCATCGGGAGTACTATGGGGCTCCCCTGCCCAGCGAGGAGGAACTCGCGGCCCGGGAAGAAGCCCAAAACACCCCTGTTCAGCATGCTTCCACGGCCTACGACGATGGCACCGAGACCTACACCCTGGAAAAGCAGTCGGTCCAAGTCACGCTGTATGGCGAAACCCATACCCTGGAGGTCAAGCCCGATCAGTACATCCTCGACGCTGCCAACGAGGCGGGACTAGATCCGCCCTTTGCCTGTCAGTCAGGCATCTGTACCACCTGCCGGGCCATGCTACAGGCCGGGGTCGTCACCATGGATGAGACCGAAGGCCTGAGCCAGGACGAGCTCTCCGAAGGCTATGTCCTCACTTGCCAGGCACGCCCACTTTCCCCCGGGGTGGAGCTTTCTTTTGGCTAGCCTACAACACGAAATCCAGCGTCAGGGTGATCCGGATGATACGGTCATTGTCCGGAGAGGCGGCTCCCTGCTCGTCCCACTGCAGGCCATCCAGCAAGTCATCTGAGGGGAAGAGCATGCGCCCCTCGGCTCCGATCCCTATCTGGTCCCCGAGTTGAAAGCGGAGGCCAGTGCTCAGCAAGAAAGTGGAGTTGATGGTAAAGCCCTCGACGAAGGTCGAGTTGACGATGTCCCGCTCCGCGATGGTCTCATACGTCCCGTCCCGCATGAGGACGAGCGCCTGCCGGACTTCGGCGGGCGTGCTCCCGCTGACATCGTCATATGGGTAGAGGGTGCCCGCCTCTTCGTCATAGGCGTCGGTGCGGGTGCGGTAAAACTGTGCGCCGGCTCCGGCGCCGATAAAAAAGTCCCAGTTTTCCTGGCCTTCCCGGGAGAAGAGGCGGCTTAGTTGTAGCCGCCCGCTCAGGCTCAGGTCCCCGCCCCGCAATCGGAAGTTGGGGTAAACGGCTTGGGCGGTATCATAGGCAAAGCCGGGGTTGTAGCTGCCATTCAAGGCGGGGTTGGGGCGCACATTGTGCATAGGGTCCAGGGCCTGTCCCGACAGTTGGGCGGCGCCCAGGTCGATGTGCACATCGAAGGCGCGGGCCACCGTGCGCTGGGCGTATAGGTTTACCTGAAAGCCGGGGATTACCTGATGAATGTCACCATCCACCCAGCCGTGCCCCAGGCCCAGGCCGATGAGCCATCGCCCCAGAAAGGGGCTGGCCCGGTCATAGTACTGCGCTTGGGCCCGGCTGGGCCCGGTCAGGAGCAGGCATAGGAGCCCAACAGGAAGCAACGCTTTGGCCAGATACATAAGCGAAAAATAACCAACGCCGGGCAATAATCCCGAAGGAAGTGAAGATTGGGAAAATGCCTCTCAAAAAAAGCACCCACCGCCAATCTGGCGGTGGGTGATGTAAAGTCTGTGGAGCCTGTCCCGCAGAAGCCTTATTGACCGGCTTCTTCAGGAATCTGAATCCCCAGGCGGGTCATCAGCTTGCGGGTCACGTCATGCTCCTCGGGACCATGGAGGACAATCGATACGCCCGAGCCATCCACCGTGTTGAGGATGTAGGTGTATCCTTCCTCAGCCGCGAGGGCTTTGATTTCTTTTTGCAGCTTCTCGATGATGGGAGCCAGCAGGTCCTGACGCTTGGTCATCGCCTTATTCTGAGCTTCTGCCTGCTTTTCCTGGAGCTGAGTTTGCAGCTTCGTGAGTTCCTCCTCTTTGGGAGCCAGCGTGGCCTCATCGGCTCCGCCCTGGGCCAGTTCCTGGTACTCAGCCACCAAGGTGCGGAAATAGGTTTCGCGGGCTTGCAGGTCCTCGGCCAGTTTGTTTTCGTAGGTCTGGAGCTGCTGATTCATGGTCTTGGTCTCCGGCATGTAGAGCAGGATCAGTTCAATGTTGGCATAGCCAATTTTCAGATTCTGACCATATACGCTGCCCGAAAATCCAATGCCCAGCAGCAAAAGGAAGATGAACAATTTCGATCTCATGAGCTTGGGGTTAGCTTGCTTGACTACTTGAAAAAAAGCACGGCCACAAAGGTACAAAGATTCTGGGGTTTTCCCGCAGGGATTTTTCAGGCGGAAAAGCGGAGTCTCCGTAGCCAGGGTGGCCGTGATTGTTCCTTTCGGCGGTTAAGTTCCGGTACTTCGTAACGCTCAAAAAATAAAGTCCACTTTTGGCTTGATCCCTTGCCCGCATACGGCGTCAGAAAAAGCCTCACTTGGCCCGCCAAGCTCGGTTTTTCTTCCTTGTCTGCGCACAAGGTCTCGGC
>RFHL01000741.1 GCA_003696875.1 Bacteroidota bacterium
GAGGCGTCCTGAAATATCGCGTCTTTGCCGATAGCGGCCTGGAAATCGGCCTGCAGGAGTCGATCATCACGATCAGCGCCTACGTCGCCTGGTTTCTGGGCGTATTGGGCGCGCTCAATGCCTTGGGCTTCAGCGGCACATCTCTCACAGTCGCTTTCGGTGCCCTGGGTGTAGGGCTCGGCTTTGGACTGCAGAACATTTTCAACAACTTCATCAGTGGAATGATCCTCCTCTTCGAGAGGCCGATTCAGGTCGGTGATGCCATCGAAATCGACGGGACCTGGGGCGAGGTCCGGAAAATCAATGTAAGATCCACCGTCATCCAGACCTGGGACAATGCCTCCTTGATCATCCCCAACTCGGAATTCATCAGCGGCCGAGTGACCAACTGGAGTTTCAAAGACCTTAGCCTGCGTCGCAACATCAACGTCGGTGTCGCTTATGGCTCGGACATCGAGCGGGTGAGAGAGACCCTGCTGGAAATCGCCCATGCCCATCCCCAGGTATATAAGAATCCGGAACCTTCAGTGCTGTTCACGGACTTCGGGGACAGTGCCCTCATTTTTCGGCTGCGGGTATGGACGACGATCGATGAATGCCTCCGGGTGGAAACGGACATTCGTTTCGAAATCGATCGACTATTCCGCGAAAGAGGCATCGAGATCGCCTTTCCCCAGCGCGATATTCACATTCGCTCTATGGTTCCTTGTAAGCAAGAGGTGGTCAATGCGCCGCCCAAATCCAAGGATTAGGACGAGGAGATGCGGGGCCGATGAGACTGTTGGAGATGAGTGTGTCCGCGGAGGTGGCTCCTTATGCCCTGGAGGCCCTGAAGGATGAAGGCTACGAAAACGTGTGGATGCTGGAATCCGCTGGCGGGCTGACTCTTGTACGGCTGATTCTTCGGCCGCGGGACGTGGAACGTATCCTGGACATACTGGACAAGAACTACGGAGAGCTGGCCGAGTTTCGTGTGTGGGTGCTGGATCTGGAGGCCGTGCTGCCGAGGCAGGAGCCCGAGGAGGACAGCGACAACGAGGCCGCCTCTCCTCCAGCCCGCTCGCTTTGGGACCCCAGAGCCACCCGCATCAGCCGGGAGGAACTCTATAGCGACGTGTCCCAGGCCACGGTATTGAATTGGTCCTACCTGCTCTTGGTCGCTTTGTCCGTGATCGTTGCCACGGTGGGCATGGTGCGGGGAAGCCAGGTCGTGGTCCTCGGCGCCATGGTCATCGCCCCCCTTCTCAACCCCAATGTGGCGCTGGCGTTGGCGTCCACTCTGGGCGATGGCGCCCTGGCGGTCTCGGCCGTCACATCGCTTCTGGGCGGCGC
>RFHL01000742.1 GCA_003696875.1 Bacteroidota bacterium
ATAGGGATTCTTGAAATTCGCTGCATATTCGACTTAATACCCTAAAATTCAATACCAAAATGGGAAACAGCCATTCGAACGGTACCAGCAACGGAGCAAGCAAATGTCCCTTCACGGGTAAGGTGCTCAAGGAAGTAGCCGGAGGTGGAACCTCCAACAGGGATTGGTGGCCCAATCAGCTCAAGTTGAACATTCTGCGTCAACACTCCAACCTCTCCAATCCGATGGATGAGGGCTTCGACTACGCCGAAGCCTTCCAAAGCCTGGACCTCGCCGAGGTCAAGCAGGACCTCGCCGAGCTGATGACCAACTCGCAGGCATGGTGGCCGGCCGACTACGGGCACTACGGTCCCTTTTTCATCCGGATGGCTTGGCACAGTGCCGGTACCTACCGGATTCACGACGGGCGTGGAGGCGCCGGTTCGGGCACGCAGCGCTTCGCGCCGCTCAACAGCTGGCCCGACAACGCCAACCTCGACAAGGCCCGCCTGCTGCTGTGGCCCATCAAGCAAAAGTATGGCCGCAAGCTCTCCTGGGCTGACCTTATGATCCTCGCTGGCAACGTAGCCCTCGAAACCATGGGCTTCAAGACCTTTGGCTTCGCTGGTGGCCGCGAAGATGTATGGGAACCCGAAGAGGACATCTACTGGGGCGCGGAGACCGAGTGGCTGGGCGACAAGCGCTACACCGGAGACCGTGACCTCGAAAATCCCCTGGCTGCCGTCCAGATGGGTCTAATCTACGTCAACCCCGAAGGTCCCAACGGCAATCCCGATCCCGTCGCTGCCGCCCGCGACATCCGCGAGACCTTTGGCCGGATGGCCATGAACGACGAGGAAACCGTCGCCCTGATTGCTGGGGGCCACACCTTTGGCAAAACCCACGGTGCCGGTGATCCCGGGAAATATGTCGGCCGCGAGCCCGCCGCTGCCCCCATCCACGAGATGAGCATGGGCTGGAACAACACCATGGGCAGTGGAAACGGCGAAAATACCATCACCAGCGGCCTGGAAGGGGCCTGGACCACCACCCCCACCCAGTGGAGCAACAACTACTTCGAAAACCTCTTCGGTTTTGAGTGGGAGCTATACAAGAGCCCGGCGGGTGCCCATCAGTGGCGCCCCAAAAACGGCGCCGGGGCTGGCACCGTGCCCGATGCCCACAATCCCGAGAAGACGCACGCGCCTTTCATGCTCACCACCGACCTGGCGCTACGCTTTGACCCGGCTTACGAGAAGATCTCCCGCCGCTTTTATGAAAATCCTGACGAGTTTGCCGACGCCTTTGCCCGCGCCTGGTTCAAGCTGACCCACCGCGACATGGGTCCCCGTACCCGCTACCTGGGTCCCGAAG
>RFHL01000743.1 GCA_003696875.1 Bacteroidota bacterium
GCAATTAATTTTATTATTTTAATTTTTTATTGATTTTTATGGAACGACTTTTTATTTTGTTGTTAATACTTCATTAATGTCTGGGTTTGTTCGCCTCCAAGCAGATAGCCATTGTGCTTTCGTGCCTCCCTTTTCGCCCCAATTGGGCTTGTAAGGGTTGAGGTTTGATCCGTTGGTAGACCATAGGTAAGCACCTGGGCATAAGTAGGAGGGTGGGATAAGGCTGTTATAGGGATGATAATCAGCCGCTTACTCTCTTAGATTTCGGTTCTGTCCATCTATCAAAGCCGGTGGGCAGAATGAAACGAGCACTTACAAACTGTCATTGAATCAGTCACGGCAAGTTCTCCTCTGACTTCTCCCCTCTGCTTGAATCCCGAGTATCGGGGACTTCTGGCCTCTCGCATAAGGGTTGAAGGGAAGCGTGGTTTAGTCGCTTGCCGTTGTGTAAGAAGTTCAAATGAACAAGGTTTTGTGTTACGCCAAGGAGGTTTTCTGCACGTTATTCAAAACATTTCATTTTCAATTTTTACCTTTAATCCTTGTCCTATGAAGCATGCGACGTTTGTATGTGCCTTGCTCGCGTTTGCTTGGGGGTGTCAGCCTGTCTCAAGCCCCTCTCCACAAGGGGGGGCGAGTCCAGAGGTACAGGCCCTGATGGAATTACCTGTGATGACCGGGGGCGATCAGGTGGGTTCCCTCAAGTTGCCTCAGGGAACCCGGGTAGAGGCCGCTGAAGACCGGCAGTCGGCCCGCTTTTTCCTGCCTTCGGGCTATGTCTTTATGTATACCGATCCCTCGGGAACACTGGTCGAACTTGAGCAGGTCGTGTACACCTGTGACTGCAGTGGCGCGGGGGGATGCAATGTGTTTAAGTTTGGCACCGATTATGGATGTCTGCAGGGGAGTTGTTTGGGGGCTTGCACCGGGGCTTTTCGGGATCCAGGAGACCCCGATCCAGAAGCACGCATTGCCGGAGAGGTAGCGATCGCGGATCTCAAAGGGGGAATCTCCTTTTTGACGGCGGATGCCTCAGATGCAGACCTGTTAAAACCGAGTCCTCTGTTGTTACAGAATCCTGTCATCCAGGAAAAATTGGCGCGCTTTCAGGCGGAGCGCCAGGCCGCAGATGCCTATGCCCGCTATCAAGGCTTATATGAAGAAGGGGCATACTTGTGGGCAATGGTGGATTTTTTTGGCACGAAGCTGGCGTATCGAACCCCTTCCTACCTGGAGGTAACCAACGGGAACCCGCTGCGGGAAGTTCGCTGTCGTTGCAATTCTGGTCAGCCCGGTTGTACATTGGTAGACTTTGGCGGTGGGGGTGGGTTTTATATCTGCGACGGTGGAGAATGTACCTCTGTTCTATGATTGATGGCTCGGGACCACCGCCGGGGGAAGATTAGGCAATAGGTGGGAAACCAGAACTCCCTGGGGCAGCAGGCGGCTGCCCCGGGGAGTTTGCTCATGATTTCCAAATTTCACAGTCTGCGCTTTTCGCATATTCCAAAATTTCTCCCGTAAAATAGTCTGATTTTCATGTGCCCTTGAGTCCTGGCTCAGAAAGGCTCCTGGCCGGCCATGGCCTTCTGGGGTTTTCGTTCAGGGGCGTTGGCCCGGCCATGAAGGCCGGGGGGGTAACGTCAGATTTCATTTTTTCGGGGCTTCGACGGGCTCACTTCGGCGAGCTCAGCACAGGCAGCCACCGAAAGAATGTTCCGATGCATCGGGAAGCCCGTCGAAGTGCCCGCATTTTTTAGCCATGGAAAGTTGACGTACATCCGACCGGGGTACCGCGGGCGTTTGGCTTGACAAAACCCTTGTCGGTCAGAGCAAAAGCGTGTATTTTTTCTTCCCCAAACGCGACAACCCCAAGACCCATGACGCCCGCTCCCGAACTCCTGTTCAGCCTGCTGTCCTACAGCCCCGGCCCTTTTTGGCTGCTGATCCTCTTTCTGCCAACAAACCGCAAGGCCATGCTGGCCGTAGATGGATATCTGCTCCTTCTCAGCCTGCTCTTCGTCATCCAGACCCTCCCGGCCCTGGGCCACATTATTGGCATCATCTTCCAACCCGAATTTGAAGAGATGCGCGCCTTTATCGGGTCGGAAGCGGGCTTCCTGGGTGCCTGGAACCACATGATCCTCGGCGACCTGTGGATCGGGCGCTGGGTGGCCCATGACTCGCTGCGTTTTGAACGTGCCTGGCTGATCCGCCTTCTTTTCATTCCCGTGATCCTGGTAGTGGGGCCTTTCGGGCTCTGCTTCTACCTCATCTTCCGCATGATCGCGACACGGAGTTTTGGTTTTCATACCTTATCGGATGCTGCCAAAGCCCCGTGAGAGGCTTTGGGCAACCCAAGTCCTTTTTTACGCCTAATCCCTGGTCCATGCCCCCCAGCTTGCCTGCCCGCCTGACGGCGTCCCTGCTGAAAATCGTTGGCTTCAAGAAAATGGTTGAGAAGCAGGTGAAAAAGCCGATTTCCCGCTCGAAAAAGCCCTTTGCCCCGACGAAAATTGCGCGAAAATATGTCTGCGCTGTTCAGGAGATTCGGGGCAAAGACATCGCGACCTTCTCTCAGTCTGAGCAAGAGGGCCTGCCGCACCTGTTTTTCCTGCACGGTGGGGCCTACGTATTTGAGGCCTCTGGCCTCCACTGGGGCCTGGCCGAGAAGCTCGTGCAGGCCCTGGGCTGCCGGCTGACGCTGGTGGACTATCCCCTGGCGCCCGAGCACACGTACCGGGATACCTTTGCCATGGTGGAGGCGGCCTATGCGTATGTGCGGGAGACCTATCCCGCGGACCGGTTTGGGTTCCTGGGGGACTCGGCCGGAGCGGGCCTGGCGCTGGCGCTGGCCCAGAAACTGGCCCGATCCGGGCAGGGCCCACTACCCGAGCAACTGATCCTGCTGTCTCCCTGGTTGGATATCACCATGCGCAATCCGGAGGCCCGGGCCCAGGAGGCAACGGATCACATCCTTACGCTGGAGATGCTCCGCCATACTGGCCACTTGTATAGCGGAGGCGATGACCCGCAACAATATCTCCTCTCGCCCTTGCAGGGCGAGTTGGGAGGACTCCCCCCTACCCAAGTGTTTTATAGCACGGAGGAGGTGTTCTATGCTGATTGCCGGGAGCTCGCCCGGCGGGCTGAGGCCGCCGGTGCCGACTTCACTTTTCATGAATATGCGGGCATGCCGCATGATTGGGCGGTATTGCCCATCCCGGAGCGCCAGCGGACCGTTGCGGATATCAAGGCCTTCGTGCAGGCCCGCCTATAGGCGGTAGAGGGTATAGGTCCGGGACCAGGTCTGCCGTTCGCCTGGCGCCAGATTGATCTCGCAAAACAGCTCCGGGCTGATTACATGGCCCACGCCCCAGAGGTTGACCTTGGCGGCGTCGAAATCGCCTGCTTCGCGGATGCCGATCCCCTGGCGGACATTTTCCAGGCTCCAGGCCGCCTGTACCGGTGCCTCCCCCCCGAGCAGGCTGAAGAAAAAGGGTGTTTCGGGTGTGTGTTTGAATGAGATCTCCCTGGCCCCAAAGGTAACGACTTCGTGAGGGTTAAGGGCCTCGCCGTACGCACCGGGCTGCAGATCAAAAGGGAGGCGCAGCCGGTAGGCCGGGCCGGCGGGATCGCCGCCGGGCGCGATGAAATTATGGGTATACTCCTGGGTACGAAGCGGCCGGGTGCCGGTATTTTCCAGCTGATAGGCAATCCGAAAGCCGCTTTCCAGTAGGGAAATCTGTTTTTGCAGCCGGTAGGCATAGCCATTGACCGGCGCGGCGACAGCCCGGAGGCTGAGCCGGTCGGCGGCGGATTCGACCTGAAAATCGGCGGGCCGTATGGGATAGGGCTGGTAGAAGCGGTAGGCTTCCTGGTCCCTTTGCAGGGCCCCGATCCCGATTTTGGGAAACCAGTCGCCGGGGGCGACGGCATCGTAGCCGATGGGTGTATCCAGCCCAAACTCATTGTAAAACCCCTGCCCAAAGCGGGGATCAGGCCCGCTCGGCTGTTCGCTGGTGGTGATAGGCAGTCCCTGGAAGCTCAGGTGGGCAATCTTGCCCGTCCAGTCGAAACGAGGCTGCTGGTAGCCCTCCCGGGGGAGATCAAGGGTCAGGCTTAGCTGGGCGTTGTGGAGTGTGTGGGGCATGAGGCAGGGGATTGGAACGCCAATATACAGCAGCGGGGGCGTTTCCCCAGCGATCAGCCGGGCCTGGTGCGCATCCCGGCGGGTTTATTCGGCCAGCTCCTCCAGCAGGCTACTGGCACCCGGGCCGTAGGTATCATCGGCGGCGAGCGCCTGGAAGACGGTACGGGCTGCCGGCAATTGCCCCAGCTTCAGGTAGGCCAGGCCCAGGTACCAAGCGGCATCCGTCTGGTAGGCCGATCCTTCTTTCTGGGTCAGGGGGGTAAGGTAATCGGCCGCGGCCGCCGCATTGCCCTGACCTAGCTCCGCTACTCCGGCAAAAAAACGGAGGGTATCGCTGGCGGTTTCCTGGGCCAGCAGGGGCTGCCAGTAGCTCAGGGCGCCGGCGTAGTCGCCCCGCTTATAGGCCACCATGCCTTCGGCCTGGCGCAGCGCGTCGGTCTCGCCCAGGGTGGTGGGCAGCCCGGGAGCCGGGCTGTAATGGGTCTCAAAGAGGGAGCGGTGCGGGGTCTGCCGCGGCCAGGCCCAGACCATGAGCAAGCAGATCGCCGCAGCGACGGCGAGGTAGGGCGTCGCCCGCGCCCAGAGGGGCCGCACCTGGGGCAGAGGTTTTGCCATCACCGCCGCCAGGGTTTGGCGGGCGCCCTCCAGCTCGATGGCCCCCAGCAATTGGCGGTGGGCCTCGAAGGTGACCCGCAGGGCATCATCGGCCGCGAGCTCGGCCTCAAGAGCCTGCCGCTCGGCCGGAGAGAGTTCTCCCCGCAGATAGGCGTCGATCCGTTCCATCAGTTCCTGTGTCATGGTTGTGTGTTTGCTTCGGGAAAAAGCTTCTTGAGGCGCTGCATGCAGCGATATTTTTCATTTTTGGCCGAGGCCTCTCCCAGCTGAAACGCCTCGGCGATCTCTTTCATCGACTGTTTCTCATAGTAAAAGCGCCGGAGGATCTCTTGGCAGCGCGCCCCCAGCTGGCCGAAACGCGCCTGGAAGGCAGCTTGTTCTTCCCGCTCAATCCAGTGGCTGAGCACATCATCCCCCTGACCGGTTTCGGGCAGGGTCTCCGGGAAGTACTCATAGCGGGTGCTGGCTTTCTTTTGCTGGTCCATCCATCGGCGTTTACAGATTTCGATCAGATAGGTGCTGAGTTTGGTGTGCTGGTGGAGGGTGTAGCGGCCCTCCCGGGCATTTTTCCACAAAGCCAGCACCCCTTCCTGGAAGACATCCCGGGCATCGTCCTCGTTGCCCCGGAAGCTTTTTACCTGCTTGCGTACGGCCGGGTACACCTGCCGGTACAAGTATTCGAAGGCTTGCCGGTTTCCCTTTGGGTCCAGTAGCCGGTCCATGATTTCCTGGTCCGAAAGCGCCTTTTGCATAGGGGCAAAAGATACGCTCCTTTTGACAGAGGAAAAAATAGGGCTGGCCAGTGCCGGGCCTTAACGGTAGATCGAGGCCGGCGGCAGAAGGTCATCACGTGGGGTCAGATTTTTTTTCTCCGGATGAGAAAGGCACCGGCCAGGGCCGCGATGGCCAGCAGGCCCAGACTCCACCACAGCCAGGTATAAGCGGGGCCGATCACAGCCGTATTCTGGCCGGTGAGGACGAGGCCTCCCCAGAAATACGGGGCAAGGCGGGATTCCGGGCTGTTTTGGAGAAAGGCCAGCTTGGCCTCCCGCAAGGCGGCAGCGGGGGGGGAGCCTGCCCGCAGGGCCGCATAGAAGGGCGTCAGCAAAAGCTGGGATTGCTCATCGTCGATGGACCACAGGCTGTGGACCACACTGGGGCAGCCCGCATAGCGAAAGCCGTGGGCCAGAGAGAGCAGGCCCTCGCCCGGCTCGAAGGGGCCCAGGCCGGTCTCACAGGCGGTGAGAACGGCCAGCTGAGCCGGGAGCAGTTGCTGGTACAGCTCGTAGGTGTGCAGATAGCCATCGGATTCGCCCAGGGTATCGGGCGTCAGGGCGAGAAAGCTCATGAGCGGGTCGTCGTTTTGCAGGCGGGCATGGGTGCCAAAGTGGAGAATGGCGGCCCCGTAGGCCTCGGTCATGACGGCGGCCTCGGTGGCCTCGAAGCCGGTGAGGCCTTTGCCCCAACCCCGGTCGGCGAGCCCCTCCACAAAATCAAGCGACCAGGGGGTGGATAGCCAGTGGAGAAAGAGGGAATCCGGAGCTTGCCTCCCGGCGAGCCGGGCTTGATAGCGGGCCTTAAGCTCGGCGGTAAAGCCCGGCGCAATGCCGAGGATGCCGGTTCCCTCGCCGGAAAGGGGGCGCGGCGAAGGAAAAAACTGGTGGGCATAGTACAGCGCATGTTGCTGCAGCAGGTAGGCCGGTGACCCGCCAGAGGCGGGGGATTCGGTGAGCAGAAGCTCAAAGTTGAGGGTATAGAGGGGGCCGTCGGGCAGGATGCGCACGGTCTCGGGTAGGTCCCCATCCAGAGGCGCCCAGAGCCGCTGATGCAGGTAGTAGGCTAGCGGTTGCAGGCGGGCCGGTGGGGCAGGCTGGCGCAGCATGGCCACATAGCTCTGGAGGGAATCCCGAAAACCCGCTCCCAGCGGGAGGCTGTAGGTTTGGAAGCGGTCTGCATCGACCCGGAGGACCAGACAGGTCGAGTCGAGGTAGAGGTAGGCCAGCAAGGCCTCGTCGGGCAAGCTGTGCCGGAGACTGGCGGGGTCCAGATCGGGGAGGGCATAGCGGGCCTGATGGTAGCCGGGAAAATCCCGCCGGAGCTGTCGCTGGTAGGCTTGCCAGGCCTCGTACACTGCGGTGCGCTGTGCCGGAGCCATGGCCTTGCCCTCTACTTCGCTACTCTGGTACATATACCGCAGTTGCTCCTCCAGCCGCTCACCGCGCCGTACCAGCGTGTCGGGGATGCCCGCAAATTGCATGGCCTCCCGCCGCTGCAGGGCGGCGCGGATGCTGCTGCCCCGCACGGCCTGCATGGCGTGCAGCAGGATTCGACGCCAGCTCGACACCTGGACCGGCTCTTCGGAGCTTAGGGCGAGGTGGGCCAGCCAGGCCAGCCGCCGGTACAAGCGCTGTACCTGAGGACTCCGCCCCTGCTGGCGGCTGCCCGGGGCAAAGAGTTGGAGATAATCGGGTAGCCAAAGCAGCCAGGCCTGAGCCAGCTGCTCGTAGCGGGTCCAGGCCGCGGCATGGTCGGGCATGCCAGGGCCAGCAGCCAGTTCCAACTGCAGGTCGATCAGGTCCAGAATGGGCGGCACCAGGGGCTCGATCCGGCCGTTGGCCTGGTTCCCGTCCAGGCCAACGGCGGCCCAGCCTTGGTCCAGATATGCCTGGGCACTATCCCGCCGGCCCAGTTCGGCAAAGGCCTGAGCCAGCTGGTGCAGGTTTTCCAGGGTATGGGCATGGGTGGGGCCCCGGCGGGTACGATAGACGGACAGGGTTTGGCGCCACTGGGACAGGGCGGCCGGAAAGTGGCCCTGGCTCCAGTTGAGCTCGGCGAGCTCATAGGTGGCATCGGCCCACTTGCCCGACTGGGGGCCCAGAAGCTCGGTATACAGGGCCTGGGCCCGTTCCAGGGCGGGGCGGGCAGCGTGCTCCCGTCCTTCCTCCCGTGCGATGAGCCCCAGGTTATAGTAACTTTGGGCGATCGTCGCATGGGACTGCCGAAAGTAGGCCTGCCGCTCGGTCAGAGCCAGCCGAAACAGGGAGTCCGCCGCCTGATATTGTCCCATACCATGGTAGGTAGCACCGAGGCCGTCGAGCAAGTCGGCATACTCGGCGCTGGGCCGGTCCAGCAGGCTGTCGGCCATGGCCAGGGCCCGGCGGTTGTATACCGCTGCATTGGCCCAGTCCTCCAGCTTGACATAGAGGTAGGCGAGGTTGTAAAAGTTTTGGATCAACAAACGGTGGCGGCCACCGGCCTGGTTGGCGGCCACCGCCTGCTGCAGGTAGTAGCGCGCTCCCGGGGCGTCACCCATATCCCCCCGGCTGACGCTGAGGTTGTTGGCGATGACGGCCCGGTGAGGATGGTCGGGCGGCAGGTTCCGGTTGAAGATCCGCCAGGCCTGGCGGGCCGCCGCGTCGGCTCCGGGGAGGTCCTCCAGCCCGTCGAGGACGATGTAGAGGGTATTGGCACCGTAGCCGAGCTCGAGGTCCAGGGAGTCAAAGAAAGCTGTACGCAGGGCATGGGCATACTCAATGGCCTGCCGGGCCGCTTGGCGCTCGTTTTGCTGGAGGTGCAGGAAGGCCTTGAGATCATAGGTCTTCCCCAGGAGGAGGGTATCGGCCAGGGCCGCTTCCTGCTGGACGGCCAGACTCTGGTCGATGAAGAACATGGCTGAATCGACCGTGCCGGTCTGGGCGTAGGCCAGGGCCAGGGTCTGTGCGCTCTGGGCGGTGAGCCGGGGGTAAGGCCGGGCGGCCCATATCCGGCGCAGGCGTGCTCGCGCCGGCGCAAAGTTTCCCATCTGTACCTCGCACAGCGCGACCTGGTACCGATAGCGCCACAGGCTATCCGGCTTTTGCCGCGCCTCGAAGCGCTCAGCCAGCCGGGCATAGGCGCTCCGGGCACCCTCAAAATCCCCCTGGGCATAGCTTTCGATGGCCTGTGCCCGGAGCGTGTCTGGGGATTGCGCCGGTAGGGTGTGGGCAAAGAGGAAAAACAGGCAGGCATTCAGCAGGCGAAGCATAGGAGACACAGACGGTTTGCAGAGGGTAGGGGAAAGGTACAAAAAAGCCTTCAAAAAGGGGCTTGCTTCCTATAACCTGCCAGACAAGGCCTTTTCGTCCTTTTGCTCAAAAATCCGTATCTTCAGGCATCAGATCTTGTGTATCATACCTTTCTCCTTATGCCCCATCAACCCGCTGTCTTTACCCTCACCGTCGAGGCATATCATCGCATGCGCGAGGTGGGCATTCTCACCGCCAACGATCGGGTGGAGTTGCTCCGCGGCCAGATCATCCCTATGAGCCCCAAAGGAAGTAAGCACAGTAATGCTGTAAATCGGCTTGCCAAGGCCTTTACCCTAGGCCTTGATGGCATGGCTGAGGTGCATAATCAAAATCCTATCCATTTGTTGGACGATAGCGAGCCAGAGCCTGATTTGGCGCTCCTGATTCCTCCGTTAAGCCGCTATGATCACCGGCTGCCGGTCCCTGAAGACATCCTCCTCGTCGTCGAGGTCGCCGACAGTTCGCTGCGGCAGGACCGGTACGACAAAGCCCCTCTCTATGCCGAGGCCGGCATCCCCGAATACTGGATCGTCAACCTCGCCGATCGCGAGGTGGAGGTCTATCAGCAGCCGCGCCAGGGCGGCTATAAGGTCTGCACCCGCTACCTGCCAGGTGAGCAATTGCCGGTTGCGCAATTGGATTTTTCCCTGGCGGTAGCCGACATCCTGGGGGAGGAAGCTCCCGCTGAGTAGGCCTCCTTATGGGGCCAGGGCAAAGGTCGTCATCACCAGGCCATGATCGGAAGGGTAGGGGATGGCCCGCTCGCCGATCCGCAAGCTGTCGCCCAGAAAAGCCTGATAGGATTCCGAGGCCAGCGCCTGGAGCCCTTTTCCCCGATAAAAAATGTAGTCGATCCGATGCTCGTCCGTGCGCCCGGGGCTGTCCCAGGTGATGCCGGGATGGGTACCTGGATCGGGATGGATCTCCCGATAGCTGTCCCGCATGCCCAGCTCCGCCAGGTTTTTGGTGGCGTACCAAGGCACAACCAGCCCCGCATGCTGCGCCCGGGTGTTGGGTCCCCAATCCAGGTGGGAGGGCGAATTCATGTCCCCGCCCAGGATGAGGGGAATGCTGTCGGCCTCGGCGGCCCAGGCTGTCAGCACGGGTCGCACCTGCCGGATCATCTCGTAGCGCCGCCCGCTATCCTGCTCCCAGGCCAGGAGTTCGGCGGCGCTCAGGCCCATGGTCTCGGGCGCGTCGTGCCAGGGCAGGTAGTGAAACCAGTTGCTGAGCAGGCGCACCCGCTGGTTGCCGATCAGGATCTCCCGTCCCCCCAGGTAAAAGGGGTGCTCGCTATCCAGCCGCTCCCCAAAGGGGAAGCGCGAAAAAACGGCCAGGTTGACGCTGGGATCATCTGGGGCCGTGCCGGCCGGCGCCACCAGGTGCAAGTGATAGCCGAGCGCCTCGGCGATCATAGGGCCCGAACCGTAGGTCTCCACCATCAGCACCACATCCGGGTCCAGCGCCCGGATAATCTCGATGACATGGGCTGGCCCCTCGGGGATGTCGCGGCCGCCATGCAGGATGTTCCAGGCCATGACCGTGAAGGTTGGGGCGGGAGGAGGCGTTTTTTCGGTACAGCCAGAACCGCTGAGGCCGATAAGCCCCAGGACCAGGAATAGCAAGGGACGAGGAAGCAGATTCATCCTGCATGTTACAGATCTCGGGGCAAAATGGCTATTCGTACAGTGCCCGAATCAGCATTTCCCGCAGGTTGCCCTCGTCTCCGAAGGAGTCGGGATTGAAGCGATCATCATGGCTCAGAATGATGAGGGTATGTTTGTCGTCCATCATCCGGACCAGGACCACATTGGCCCCCAGGATGCCGCCCCGGCGCTCCATGATGGTGGGCTGGGCTTCTACAAAGGGGTAACGGTAGTTCCAGACCCCGTACCCGGCGTAGTTGTATTCCGGATAGGATTGGGCCAGGCACTGCCGACTTTCGGCGCTGAGGAGAGCCTCGCCATACAGGGCCTGGTCCAGCTTGAGCAGGTCCCCGGCGGTGGCGTACATGCAGCCGGCCGAGCCAAAATTTTCGATATGGATGAGCGGGTCCTGCTTTAGCTGCTTCCCTTTTTTTCGATAGGTAAAGGCAAAGTGGCGGGGGTATTGGCCATAGGCCAGGAACCCACTCTGGGTCATGCCGAGGGGCTCCAGGATGTGCTGGCGGATGTTTTCCTGCCAGCTTTTACCCGTCACGGCTTCGATGATCAGGCCCAGCAGCAGGTAGTCTACATTGTTGTAGTGAAAGGTGCCGACGGGGCCGGCGGGGCGGCCCGTGAGGGCCTTTTGGACCATCTCTTCAGCGGAGAGGTGCCGGCGGTATAGCCGGTTTTTTTCGTTGGGGAGGCCCGAGAGGTGGAGGAGCAGGTGGTGCACCGTCACCGCGGCAGGGACCTGCGGGGCAAAACGGGGCAGGTATTGGGTGGCGGCAGCCTGCAGGTCGACCTTGCCGACCTCGGCCAGCTGGAGGATCCGGATGCTGGTGAAGAGCTTGGTCACCGAGGCGATGCTGTAAGGGGTGGTATGGGTGAGCGAATCGGGCGTTTGTCGATAAGCCAGGCCATAGGAACGCCGAAAGATCGGCTGTCCGTGACGGGCGACCAGGATGGTGCCGGAAAAGCCGTGGGCCGCCCGATAGGTATCCACCACCGCCGCGATAGCGGCGGAGTCGGGACCCGGTTGGCTCCAGGCTGACCCTCCGGTCAGCAGCAGGATCATCAGGATGCGGAGACTGGACATAAGATGGGGGGTGAAGGGTGAGCCCCAAACATCCCCAAATTTTGTCAGGAGGCCGTACCTCCTCAGGGATCTGCCGGTCCCAATGCGCGTTTTGAGACCTCTTTCAGGTAATCTGCCGGGCTCTGGCCGGCGATTTTTCGGAATACCCGGTAAAAGGTAGACTTGGAATTGAAGCCTGCGGCCTCCGCGATGCCCAGCAGGCTCAGCTGCACGGCGTCCCCGGCTTCGAGCCGGGCCTTCACCGCTACGACGCGGTGCTGATTCACAAAGTCAATAAAGCTGACGCCCAGGCCTTGGTTGATCAAACGGGAGACCTCTCTGGGGGGCATGTCCAGGGCCTGGGCAAAGTCCCGGAGGGTGAGCTCTTGCCGTTGGTAGAGGGCCTGATCGACCATGATGCCCTGGAGCCGGGCCAGGGCTGCCTGATCGCCTGCGTCCACCGGGTGGGCTGAGGCGGAGGGTTCGGGCTCAGCGGGCGGTAGTGCCTCGGCTACGGATTTGAGGTCTTGCTGCAGGATCCCTCCTGCGGCGAGGAAAAGCAGGGCCGTACCGATGCTGATGGCCGAAAAGGGCGTGGCCGGGTAGTAGGCCCAGATCAGCCGACCCGCCGCCTCAACCAGCCAAAAGGCGGCCAGAAAGGCCAAAACGCCGTGGAGGCCGCTGAGCCAGTTTAGGGTGATGCGGTGCAGGCTGGAGTAATAATTATCCACCCGCTGCCGGTATGCCTTGATTTGCCGCCATCCCAGGGTGAGATAAGTGATCAGGCTGGCGAGGCTCAGGATTAATTCGGCGTCGTAGGTGTAGGGCCGGTGGATGTGAAACCAGAAGTCCCGCCGGAAGCTGTAGCTCTGGGTTTGCAAGAAGAAGTACCCGGCTCCTTGCAAGGCTGCGGGCAGGAAGTGCCAGACCTGTCGCCAGCCGAAGCCAAAGTCAGGCTCGGTCAGGGTCCGGGTGTAAAAGTAGATCAAGGGGCCAAAGGCCAGCGAATAGTAAATCGGCAGGAAATAAAAGTCGGGGGTTTGCTGGTAGATTTCGGCCACCCTGAAAAAGGCGTCCCCCAGCCAGAGCGCCAGGAAGAAGACCAACAGGGCCAGATAGCGGTTGGCGGTGCGGTTGGCCGGCCGGAAACTGAGCAGCAAGGTCGCAAATACGCCCTGGGCCATCAGGGCCCCGAGGATGATAACGGGCAGGGTAAAGGGAATTCGCATAGAAGAGGACCGAAAGCGGTAAAGGCTTAGCCGAAGGCTGAAATCAGGGACTGGAGGACCTGGGTCCAGTAGGTTTTCATGTCTGCCCTTTGCTCAGCGTTGGCCAATTTTTCCTGATGAAAACTCAGGGTGGTTTTCCCCGGCTTTCCGATGACCCGGATTTGCAGGGTGGAGGGCATTTCCCAATCGGGCTTTTTCCAGGCCATGCGCAGATGAGAATAGGGTTTTAGCACCCGGAGCTGGCCCGTGATGCCTTCTCGGGTAGAAAAGGGCATCTGCAGGGTAAAGTCTGTCTCTACGTCTCCGAGCCATATCCGTAAACCTTCTCCGGAAAGCAGGAAATCCCAGACCGCACCTGCCTCGGCGGCAACGGTTCTGCGGACGCCTATCTGGAATCCGGCTGATTGGGTTTGACCGACGGGTTTGGGCATGTGTAGGACGGGTTTAAAGGTTTGATAGAGGTTGCCCCATATACCGGCAATGCATACCTCCTGCACTCCAGTTGAAGGGCATGGGGTTCAAGGTAACAATCCTGCGTCCCACATGGTAGCGCTTGTCGACCCAGGAGAAAAAATCACTGGGGGTGCAAAGCTCCTGACCGCCCACCTCAACGATGACGCCGGCCTCAATGGCCCGGCGTACCTCCCGCAGCTCACCCACGAGGCTGCCCCATCCGGTGGGGCGCAGGCCCAGCGCGCCCATGTCTTCGCGCTCTTCGTACAGGGCATCCCAGCTTTTCAGTTTTGGGGTCGTGATGGCATAGTGCGCCCGGGGTACAAACAGTTTTACCCCGCTCTCACGGAGGGCCAGGTCGAGGTATTCGGCAATCGTTTTAAGTTGCTCTTCTCAGGGATCATATCTAGAGGTTTTAGGTCTGACTTTAGCGTGAGTTTTGGATAAAAATCGCTTTGAATGGCTCCCATCGATGATTGTCATGCTGAGCGAAGCGAAGCATCTCATGTGTCCTATTAGATCCCTCGCTGGCGCCCTTCGGGCTGGCTCAGGATGATATTCAAACACTTGATAAACAGTCTATTAGGGGGTGTTCTTTCTCCGCTTATCCCAAACTCACGGTATCTTTACCGGTAAAGAAAAAAGCTATGCCCAGGGTAAAGTTGTTTGACCAGGAAGAGGCAGTCAGCCGGGCGATGGAGCTGTTTTGGGAAAAAGGCTATGAGTCGACCTCATTGAGCGACCTGACGGCGCATCTCGGCATTGGAAAAGGCAGCTTTTATGCCACCTTTGGCAGCAAGGAACAGCTGTTTCAGCGGTGCATTGAGAAGTACACGGAGGCCAGCCTGCCCTTTCTGGATATCGCCCTCGATGCCGATGCCGACCTCCCGGTGGCTTTGCAAAAGTTACTGGAGAGCTATGTCGAAGGCTTGATGAATGACGACAAGCGCCGGGGTTGTTTTATGGCCAATAGCTGCGCATTGGTCAATACCCAGGGGCCAGGCATAGATAAGATTATCAACGCCCACTACCAGCGAATCGAGCGGTATCTGAGTCGCAGCATGGCGCAGCGAGGGGTCGACCCCAGCCGGGCGCAGGGAGTTTCGGCCCTGATCATCACCTTCCTCATTGGCATGAGCCAGCAATCCAAGATCAATCGGGACAAAGCCGCCTACCTGTCGACGGTCAAGCAGATTGTGAGCCTTTTGGGCTGAGGGAATAAACCGGGGGCCGATGGGCCCAGGCTCGCCTCGCCTGGGACAATGGCGATTTGCCCCTACTTATAGCTCTTGATCGTGAACCCAAAGGTCAGGAAGGTATCTTCCTGATGCTGACCTTCGATCACGATGTTCTCAAAGGTGTGGCGGTAGTTGATGGTGAAGCTCAGGTATTTCCAGATGGGAAAGGACGCCCCGACGGTGGCTTGCCACCGGAAGTTGTCGCCCTGCTGCAGCGAGGGCTGCACGTAGCTCTCGTGGGTGAGCACGACCTTTTTTTCCGCCAACTGATATTTGCCCTGCACCCATAAGGTGCCCCGAAAAGTGTTGAGGTAGGCCTGCCCATCGTAGGCATCCACATTAAAGTTGGCCTGCGTAAAGTCGGTCTGCTCGTACTCGGTGGTCACCGAGAGGCGGAGCTGGGCGGCTTCCTTGTTCAGAACCTGAAGCGACACGCCCGCTCCCAGAAGGGAGCGCAGGCGGATGGCCCGGCGGAAGCTGCTGCTGACAAAACCCAACAGCAAGGGGTGCACCCGCCGATTGGGATAAAACTCCAGGAAGTTGAGGCTCAGGATGTCTTCGTCCGCTTTTGTCCCCCCAAAGGCCTGGTAGACATAGGAGTTCTGGGTCTTGAATACCACCTTTTCCCAGGGCCGGGCACTCACATCCGTGGCCGTCCTGAAGATGACCGTTTGGACATTGCCGCCCTGCCAGAAGCCGGTCACCGAAAGACCGGCTTTCAGACGGAGGGTATCACTGGAGTTGACCTGGGCAAATAGACAAAAAGGGACGAAAAAGCTGCAAAACAGAAGGTGCTTCATATTAGGGATAATGACGTGGTGGGTCATATGTAGTAGTCCCTAATGCGCCGCGAAATTAGTGCGAGCGTCCCAAAACGCCAAAAGGTATAGATGAACGTGGGTTTGGGGTCCGATGTGTGCGCGGGCTCGCGCATCCGGTTCCTTCCCTCATGCTGAGCGAAGCGAAGCATCTCATGAAAGGGGCCGCCGCAGGCGAGGGATACATGAGATGCTACACGAGGGTTACCCCATAGAGGGAAAAACCTTCCTTCCCCTTCCCGAAAATCACCGGTCTCGAAACCGCTCAGGGCGGTTTGCAGCGAAAGGGCGATGTCTTGGTTGGACAGGCCCGCCCGGCGGGCCTTGGCCTCGTCGATCTGCACCACCAGCTTCTTGAGCTTGGGCCCCAGTCATCTTCGATGTAGAGGGTCCCGGGAATGCCGTTGAGGGTGCCCCGGATGTCCTCCGAGAGACGGAATAGCACGTTGGGGTCAGGACCACTCACCGGACCTGCCCCGGTATGCCCGAGCCGCCTCCCTGCTTGAGCCGCTGCGCCTTGACGCTCGCATCCGGCAGATGGGAAAAGGCAAAGTCATTGATGGCATCAATGACGGCCTGATTGTCGTCCCTCGAGGTGGTGTGGACCAGAATGTGGGCGTAATTGGATTAGGGCTGGGATCGCTGATAACCAAGGTCGTAGCTCACGGGACCTTCCCCCACAAAGGCAGTCCAGGATTTGACTCCCTGCGACCTCTCGGCGTTCACCTCCAGATTTTCCGCCAGAAAACCTTCCAGCTCGGCCACCACGGCCTCGGTGCGCTGAATGGCCGTCCCCACCCGCCCATCAAGGAATTTCCCGCTTTCACACCACTTATCCGCTTCGTCGGGGGCAACCTGGTGGAAATCCTAGGGGCCGAACTGGTCGACCTGGTGCGCAGCTACCCAGGCGTCTATGCCCTGAGGGGTGTGATCACCCTGAAAGGCTGGCTGGAGAAATCCCAGCTGACAGGCAGCCCGGCCGGCTTTTTCAGCGACGGGGTGCATCCCGCCCCGCCCACCTATCAGATCTGGGCGAGGGATATGGCAGAAAAGGTGGTGGCGTTGGGTCTGTTGCCGCCGGGCAAGCCAGGCTGATCATTCTGTTTTTACCAGTTGAAGCCGGCCCATCCGTCCCCCGGCTTGAACCTGGGCCACATATACGCCGGGCGCCAGCAGAAGAGAAACCCGACGATTATTTCTGTAAAGCAAAATATTTGCTATATTAGAAAAATGGAGTCACGGAAGCACCCTTCTGTGATTCTCTTTTCATTTCATTCTCCGCTTTTCCCGTCTGCTATTCTTGCTGACCCAAGTCAGGAAGGGAGATCCTTTGTTTGGCCCCTCAATCCTACCCGCGCGCTATGCCTACCGACCCGGCCTCCCCCCTCCCCTTCGCCTGCGGCGCGCGCATGAAGAACCGCTTCATGCTCGCCCCGCTCACCAATACCCAGAGCCATCCCGATGGCACCCTCTCCGACGATGAGTACCGCTGGCTCACCATGCGTGCCGAGGGGCAGTTTGGGTTGGTGATGACCTGTGCCGCGCATGTGCAGGCGCGGGGACAGGGCTTTCCGGGGCAGCTCGGCATCTGGGGCGATCATCAGCTGCCCGGCCACCGCCGGCTGGCGGCGGGCATACAGGCGCAGGGTGCCCTGGCCGTGGTGCAGTTGCACCACGCGGGCCTGCGCGCCCCCGCCGAGCTCATCGGCGAGCCCCCCGTCTCCCCCTCTGGCAGCCCCAAGCATGGGGCGCGGGCGCTCAGCCTCGAGGAGGTGGAGCAACTGCGCGAGGACTTCCTCGCGGCGGCCCGCCGGGCCCAGACCGCCGGCTACGACGGCGTGGAGATCCATGGGGCCCACGGCTACATCCTCACGCAATTCCTCTCCGCTGAAGTCAACCAGCGGACCGACCGCTACGGCGGCAGCCTGGCAAACCGGGCCCGCCTGCTGTACGAAATCGTCGCGGACATCCGGGACGCCTGCGGCCCGGACTTTCTGCTGGGCGTGCGCCTGTCGCCTGAGCGCTTTGGCATGAAGCTGGCCGAGATGAAGACCATCGCCCAAGGGCTGATCGACGCGGGGCAGGTGGACTTTCTCGACTTCTCGCTCTGGGACTGCTTCAAGCTTCCCGAGGAGGCGGATGAGACACAAGTCCCTCTGGTTGAGCACGTTGCCCACCTGGACTTCAAGCAAATCCGATGGACGGCGGCAGGCAAGATCTATACCGGGGCCGAGGTGGCCCGGGTCCTGGCTGCCGGGGCCGACTTCGTCACCCTGGGCCGGGCGGGCATCCTGCATCACGACTTCCCGGCGCGGGTCATGGCGGAGCCTGATTTTGTGCCGGTAGGCCTACCCGTGACCGCCGAGTACCTGCGGAGCGAGGGCTTGGGCGAGGCTTTCATCAACTATATGCGCCGCTGGCAGGGTTTTGTAGGCTGAAGCCGAAGTCTTTTCTTTCTCCAGGCATGACGCCTGATTTATCCCTATCATGCGGCTATGAAAATATCCCTCACGCTTCCCATTCTGATTCTGCTGCTGACCGGCCTGGCCTGTGCCCCTGCTACCGATTCTGAAAGGACTCGGACGACATCCTCGACTCCGGCCCAGGAAAGTCCTTTTCGCAACGGGGACATCATTTTCCAAACCTCCAAATCCAGCCAGAGCGAGGCCATACAGCTGGCGACGAACTCGCCCTACAGCCACATGGGCATCCTATACCAGGACAATGGCCAATGGTTTGTATATGAGGCCGTTCAGCCGGTGAAGCTCACCCCGCTGGAAGCCTGGATCAGGCGCGGGGTAGATCAGCATTATGTAGTCAAGCGGCTGGAAAATGCCGCCGAGGTGCTCAGCCCCGAGGTCCTGAAAAGGATGCGGGCGGTGGGGCAGAAATACGAAGGCAAAGACTACGACATCTATTTTGGGTGGTCAGACGAAAAGATCTACTGCTCGGAGCTGGTGTGGAAGATTTACCAAGAAGCCGCTGGCATTGAGATCGGGGAGCTGGAGGAATTGTCCGATTTTGACCTGAGCAGTGAGCCGGTGCAGCAAAAAATGCGCGAGCGCTATGGGGACGATATCCCCTGGGACGAGCCCGTAATCTCCCCGGCGGCGATGTTTGACGCCCGGAACCTCGTGACAGTGGCTGAGGGATAAAGCCCGTGCCTGCTGCACTCGGAACAAGCCAAGCCCTTGGTTTAAACCCCTTGCCGCCTTGTCAGTCTGAAGGCAAAGCTGGCTTGGGTTTCTTCTGGAAAAGCTGAACCTTACCCGTCATGCCAGTCCTGAGAAGATCGGCCGATGGGAATCATCTCTATGAAAAAGCTCCTCCCCCTCCTTTGCCTTGCCCTTGTTTGCAGCTGTAAGCCCGAAGCGGTCATCGAAGACCCCACGCCTACCCTGCCCAACATCCTGCTGATCATCGCCGATGACATGGGCAAAGATGCCACCCCCGGCTTTGCCGAGGGCAGCGACAAGCCGCAGACGCCCCACCTGGACGATATCCGTAACAGTGGCCTCACTTTCAGCAACTTCTGGTCCTACCCGACCTGTTCGCCCACCCGGGCGGCGATCCTGACGGGCAAGTACGGCTACCGCACCGGGATAAAGTGGGCCAATGACTCTCTCACCACCAATGAGACCCTGCTGCCGCAATACCTCAGCGACGCCACCGGCGGGGCCTATGCCACCGCCGTGGTGGGCAAGTGGCATGTCTCGGGCGACGACAGCTCGCCCAACCCCGAGTCCTACGGCATCGACTACTATGCGGGGCTGATGCGCGGCGGGATCACCGATTACTACCTATGGCGCTTGTACGCAGGCGGCAGCCAAAGCCGGAGACCGGCTATACCAGCACCGTTTTTGCGGACCTCGCCATCGACTGGGTGCAGGCCCAGACCAAGCCCTGGTTTCTGTGGCTGGCCTTCAATGCCCCCCACACGCCCTTTCATGTGCCCCCTGAGGGCACGCATCAGCAGGGGAGCCTGCCCGCCTATACCACCGGCATGGACCCTATGCCCTACTATCTCGCGGCTATGGAGGCGATGGACTACGAAATAGGCCGCTTGCTGGACAGCCTGCCAGAGGAAACCCGTGACAATACGATCATTCTCTTTATGGGCGACAATGGCACGCCCAGCCAGGTGGCCCAAGTCCCCTATACCGCCCAAACGGTCAAGGGGAGCCTGTATCAGGGCGGGATCAATGTGCCCCTCTTTGTCTCTGGTCCGGGGGTAAGCCGGACTGGCATAGACGCCAGCCTGATCAGTCCCACCGACCTCTTTGCCACCATCGTGGAACTCACGGGCGAAAGCCTGCCCGAAATCCATGACAGCCGCAGCTTTGCCGGTCTGCTCACGCAGGCCGGGACCCACCGCAGTTTTCAATACAGCGAGATGGACAACGGCACCGAAGATGCCTGGGCCATCAGCGATGGGCAGTACAAGCTGATCGAGGACGCGCAAGGCGGGCAGGAACTGTACGACCTGAGCAGCGACCCCTACGAAACGGACGACCTGCTGCAGGGCAGCCTGGGTGCCGAAGCCGCCGCCGCCCTGGCGGCGCTGGAGGCGGAATTGGGGGTGATCCGGGATTAGCCCGCATCCCAGACTGGCCACGCCATTTTTTCTTCCCGGCGCAAATGGGTATTCTTGGGGGTCCATTCACCCTAGCCCTATCCTGTGAAACGCTTTCTCCGCCTCCTGCTGAAGGCCCTCCTGGGCCTCGTTGTCCTCATTGTTGTCCTCATTCTGGGCGTTGTGCTCTTTCTCAACTTTGCCCCTGCCTTTGGGGACAGCCCCAGCGGGGAGAGCCTGGCCCGGATTCAGGCTTCCCCCAATTATGACGGAGAGAAGTTTGTCAATCAGGTCGAAACCCGTCTCGATACCCGAGACCCAGAGAGCGGGCAGTCCCTGTTTACCAGTGTGTTTCGCATGTTATCCCCTCCTCCGGGCAAAACACCTGCCGTCCCGCTGCCTTCGGAGGCTTTTTCGCCAGCCGACCTCCAGGAGGGTACCTTTGTCTGGCTGGGACACTCGACGGTACTGATGCGCACCGGAGGGCTCGTCATTCTCACCGATCCGGTATTTCACCAGGCTTCCCCTTTGCCAGGCACGGTAGAGCCTTTTGCCATGGTGCACACGCCCCGGATGGAAGACTTGCCGGCGCAAATCGACATCGTCCTCATTTCTCATGACCACTACGATCATTTGGACTACCAGGCCATTCAGGAGCTTACCCCCCGGGTGGGCCACTTTCTGGTGCCGCTGGGGGTCAAGGCGCACCTGCTACGCTGGGGGGTTCCAGGCGACCAGATCGAAGAGCATGACTGGCACGACAGCCTGACCTACGGGGCTACCCGATTGACCATGACGCCGGCCCGCCATTTCAGCGGGCGGGGGCTTACCAACAACTTCTCTACCCTCTGGTGCTCCTGGGTGATTCAGTCCGACAGCCTGCGCATCTTTTTCAACGGCGACAGCGGCTACTGGGGCGGCTTCCGGGAAATCGGCGACGCCTATGGCCCCTTTGACATCGCCTTTGTGGAGAATGGGGCCTATGACAAGGACTGGGCCGAGATCCACATGATGCCTGAGGAGAGCGTGCAGGCCAGCCTGGACTTGCAGGCCGAGCGGATGTTTCCCATCCATTGGGGCAAGTTTGACCTGGCCAATCATCCCTGGGATGATCCCATCCTGCGCACCGAGCGCGAGAGCGCGCGCCGGCAGGTGCAGATTGTAACGCCGCTGATCGGGCAGCCATTTACCCTGGAAAATGCCCCCCACCTCACCTGGTGGGAGGGGGTGCGGGCGCAGATGGAAGCGGGTGAATAGGAGGCTTTGCCCAGGCTCTCCGTCGCACACATTGAATCACTGGCCGGTATAGCCGGTGGCGGCCCCTTCCATGAGATGCTTCGGTGCCCTCAGCATGACAAGTGTGCATGGGACCGGAGTGTCCCCTTTTCCCATCTACACCCTGTGGGTGTCATGCTGAACTTCGTGAAGCATCTTCTTCCCTATCATCACGTTGAAAAGAAAATCACCCAGCCAGAGCGCCTGACTGGGTGATGGGATGGAGCGCAGATCCATAAAGCCTATCCCAGCTCCTGTTTCTCCGAAATAAAGGGCTGATGGTAAAAACGCTTGCCGGTGGCCTTGTAGAGGGCATTGGCGAGGGCGCCTACCGCGGGGGGCAAGGGCGGCTCGCCCAGGCCGGTGGGGTGGATGTCGTTTTGGACGAAATGAACCTCGATCTTCTTGGGGGCCTCGCTGTGGCGGATCAGCCGGTACTGGTGGAAGTTGTTTTGCTCGGGCTGACCGTTTTTGAAGGTCAGGCCGCTGTACATGGCGTGGCCGATGCCGTCGATGATGCCCCCCTCGGCCATGTTGACGGCCGCGTCGGGATTGACCACGATGCCACAGTCGATGGCACAGTAGACCTTGTCCACGACCAGCTTGCCGTCGCGGGGGACCATGTCCAGCACCTGCGCTACATAGGAGTTGTGGCAGAAGTAGGCCGACGCGCCGCGGCTCACCCCCTCCGCCGGCTGATCCCAGCCGGACTTGTCCCGTACCAGCTCCAGCACGCCCGCGTAGCGCGCGGCGTCGTAGTCGTTGCGCTCGCCCACCGGATTTTCCTGCGCCCGCTGGAGCAACTCCAGCCGGAAGGCGATGGGGTCCTTGCCGGCGGCCTCGGCCACCTCATCGAGGAAAGACTGCTCTGCCCCGGCGATGAAGTTGGAGCGGGGCGCCCGCCAGGCGCCCACGGAGATGTTGGACTCCAGGGTCCAGCCTTCGGCCAGGTAATTGTCTACCGCCCCGGCGGGGAAGCGGTTAGGGAAGACCGGCTGCTCGGGGATGCCACCGCCCTTGACATGGAAGGCAATCAGATTGCCCGCTTCGTCCAGCCCGGCCCGGTAGGTGACATAGTAGGTGGGCCGGTAGCAGCCGAAGGTCATGTCGTCCTCCCGGCTGTAAATGAGCTTGATCGGTGCCTGTACCTGCTGCGAGATCACCGCCGCTTCGACCAGGAAGTGGCCGTAGAGCCGCCGCCCAAAGCCCCCGCCCATGCGGGTCATCTGGATATCGATCTTGTCCAGCGGCAGGCCCAGCCGCTGCGAGACCGATTTCTCCATGAATTCTGGCGTCTGGATGGGGCCGACCAGTTCGGCCTTTTCTGGCGTCACATGGGCGAAGAAATTCATCGGCTCCATGGTGTTGTGCGCCAGGTAGGGAGCAGTATAGCTCCGCTCGATGACCTGTGCGGCCCGGGCAAAGGCAGCCTCCGGATCACCGTCGCGCCGCATCTCGCGGGCGGGCTGGGCCGCCCGGGCGATCATGCGCTCCATTTGTATCTCCGTGCTTTCGGGCGTACCCGCTCCGCCCGGTAGGGGCTCCCACTCCAGTTGCAGGGCCTTCTTGGCCTGCATCACCTGCCAGGTAGTGTCGCCCACCACGGCGACCAGTTTGCGGAAAGCCGAGACATCGGACCATTGCATCTCATAATCCTCGGGATAGGCATCGACCACGATCACATCGCGAATGCCCGGCATAGCCTTGGCGGCGGTGGCATCCACCGACTTGAGTTGCAGGCCAAAGGCCGGCGGGGCGGCAATCATGGCGATGAGCATGCCCTCCTTCCGGTAGTCCAGCCCGTAGAGGGGCTGGCCGGTGACGATCTTTTGGCCGTCGACATTCTTGCGCGAGGTACGGATGATCTTGAAGTCCTTTACGTCCTTGAGTTCCACTTCCTCCGGCACGGGAATCTGGGCCGCCGCGGAGGCCATCTCGCCGTAGCCCGCCGAGCGACCGCTCGGCTCGTGGTAGAGGACCCCGGTGGCGGTGGTGACTTCGGCCAGGGGCACGCCCCAGGCCTGGGCGGCGGCTTCGCGCAGCATGTGGCGGGCGGTGCCGCCCGCCATCCGCAGGGCCTCCCAGCTCTGCCGGATGGATTGGCTGCCCCCGGCCAACTGCCGGGTGAAGATGTCGGTGTTGAGGGGGGCTTGTTCGACGACGACGAGGTCCCAGTTGGTGTCGAGTTCCTCGGCCACGATCATGGGCATGGAGGTCTTGACGTTTTGACCGATCTCGGGATTGGGTGACATGATGGTGGTCACACCGTTTTCACCGATTTTGAGATAGCCGTTCAGCTCAAACCACTCCTTGGGCATCTCCAAGGCCTTCTTGGGGTTGGAGACGCAGGAGGCCAGCCAACTGAAGCTGAGCATCATGCCACCCCCGGCGAGGGTGACGCTTTTCAGAAAAGAGCGCCGGTTATATGAAGTTTTGACGAGCGTCATAGAGTAGGGGATTCAATGTTCAACTGTAAAAGTGGCATGTTCCATATGGGTCGTTCAGGGCGGGAGGTACAGGGTCTCTGCTCTGACCTCCGACCTCTGACTTCCGACCTCTCATCAACTCATCGACTGCGCCGCGGTCTTGATGGCCGCTTTGATACGGGTGTAGGTCCCGCAGCGGCAGATGTTGCCGTTCATGGCGGCTTCGATGGCCTCGTCGGTGGGGTTGGGATTGTTTTTGAGGAAGGCGGCGGCATTCATAATCTGGCCGGCCTGGCAATAGCCGCATTGTGGCACATCGTGTTCAAGCCAGGCTTGTTGCACCGGATGGTCACCGGCCTCGGACAGGCCTTCGATGGTGGTGATGGCCTGGCTGCCCACCGCCGAGACCGGCAGGGAGCAGGAGCGCACCGCAACGCCGTTGAGGTGGATGGTGCAGGCTCCGCATTGGGCGATGCCGCAGCCGTACTTGGTGCCGACCAGGTTCAGGTGATCGCGCAGCACCCAGAGGATCGGGGTCGCCGGGTCTACCTCTACCTGGTGATTCTTTCCGTTGACATTCAGGTCAAAAGTCGCCATAGCTTATAGGTAATAGTTTGGAAAGCTAAATATACCAATCTCTTTTCGGAAAAAAAGACCGCGTTTGGGAGTGCCCTCTGACAAAACCTTCTGAATCGCCACATCCTGCGGGCGGATGAGCATCGGAATCTCGGTGCAACCGAGGATGACCCCCTCGGCCCCGGCCGCCTGCAGGCGCCCGGGCTGCCTCGGCCATGCGTTCATCGAGCTGATCCCATTCGCCCGCATGCTGTAGCCGCTCAACCTCGGCAAAGTCCAGAGAATAAAGCAGGCAGGGACAAGAGGCGAGCCCGTCTTTGCGGGCCTTGACCCGCTCATTCAGTATTTGGTAGTACAGCAGGGAAGATTCCCCGCTCATGCCGCCAATCAGGCCGATGGTTTTCATTTGAAAGGTTAATCAGAACCTGGGTTAAGTAACCGGAGAAAGATATCTCGCCTCTCGATTCTCGCCTCTATTCATCTCCCTTACACCTTCTCCGCAATATAAAAGCCATAGCTGTAAAAGTCCTGGTACGTCCGGTACAGCTCGATCTCCGCGCGATGCTCGGCGACCACCTGCCGGGTCTTGTCCGACAGCCCGGCCTTTCGGGCTTTTTGCTCCAACTGCTGAGGAAAGTCCGGAAAGAAGTCCACGGCGGTGATGTGCCCGTCCAACTGCCGGGCCAGTGTGCGGGTCTGGCTGCCTGATTCACAGCCGATATCGGCTATGCGCAGGGCTTTCTGCTCGGCGATGTCCACACAGGACAGCGCTCTGAGGGTGTCGGCTTCACTGCCGGGTCCCTGCCGCTCGGCCGGCAGGTGAAGGTCGATCAGGTACTCGAGCGGGGTCATGTCGGTGAAAAAAGCGGTGGTGTGTTCTTCGCCCGCCCGCAGATAGTAGCTCCGCAGGCAACCCGACAGCACAAAGTAGCCTTCCCGGGGAAATTGGCCGGCGGCCAGCAGCACGTGGCCTTTTTCATAAGTCCGGAAGAGATCCAGCCCGATGATGGCGGCTTTCTCGGCCTCGGTCAGCTTGAGGAAAGGGGAGAGAAAAGCAAAAAGTTGGTCTTCCATAAAAAAGAGCGTTTTTGTCCCCAAAGACGGGCCAGCGCCAGCTGCGGTTGGTCGGCCGGCAGCTTTTTCCGGGCTACTTCCGTATCCATGTAGCCACACCCCGCCGGCGGCCATCGTGGACGTGTACCACATAGATGCCCTGGCTCGCGGCCGGGAGCGCAACAGAGAGGATCTGATTCCCGGGGGCGACCCATTCCTGTCGCCAAGCTACGCGCCGGCCATAGGCGTCGTAGATGGTGGCCGTTACCAGGCCATGTCGCAGGGCGCTGAAGTGGAGGTCCAACTGCTGGGCACGGGCGTGGAGGCTGAAGGGAAGGCGACTCGGCGCCGCCAAGGCGGCGGGCTCATCCTGACGGTAGAGCTTGGCGATGAACTGGCCGGCGGGGTTTTCGCCGGTGATAAGAACGTCGGTCCGTTGGTCGCTATTGACATCGGCGCAGGCCAGCGCGCCAAAGCGAACACCGTCGAAGGGCGTATTCGCCACCTCGGTAAACTGACCCTGGCCATCGTTGAGGTAGAGTTGGGTAACCCGTTGACCCCCCGGGTTTTGTCCGGCCATAAGGATGTCCGGATGGCCGTCGGCATTCAGGTCGGCAAAGGCCATGTCGCTGCGCCACAGGCCGGTAAAGGGCTCCCCGACCTGTTCGGTAAACTGACCCGTACCATCGTTGAGGTATAGCCGGGCGATGCCCTCGCCGGAGAGACTCCGGGTACCGGTGAGAAACACATCCGGCGAGCCGTCGCCGTTGACATCGGCCAGGGCTACGGAGCCCTCATACACCCCCGAAAAGGGGGTGCCGCTCGCCTCGACAAAGCTGGCTGTCCCGTCGTTGAGGTACAGCCGGGTGATGGGTGTGGTCAGGCTGTCTTGTCCGTTTAGCAGGATATCCGGATGACTGTCCCCATTGACGTCCCCGATGGCGAGATCGCTGAAGCGCACCCCAGCGAAGGAGTTGTCCATCAGCTCGGTAAACTGTCCCTGCCCGTCGTTGCGGTACAGCCGCGCGATGCGGCGGTCGGCACTGTCCTGGCCGGTGATCAGCACCTCCGGTCGGCCGTCCTGATTGAGGTCGGCCAGGGCGAGGGCGCCGTACCACACCCCGGCAAAAGGGGTGCCCGGCATCTGGGAAAAATTCCCCTGTCCGCCATTGAGATACAGCTGGGTGACCCGCCGGGCGGAATCGTTCCGCCCGCAGAGGAGGACATCGGGCTGCTGGTCACCGTTGACGTCGGCGACGGCCAAGGCGCTGGCCGTCAGGCCGGGGAGTAGGGCAGTGTCCTGCTCAGCAAAATTCCCTTGTCCGTCGTTGAGGTAGAGCCGGGTGATGCCTCCCTCGTTCATGCTGTTGCCAGTGAGCAGGATATCCGCATGGCTGTCGCCATTGAGGTCCGCTACGGCCACGCCCCCGAAGCGCACCCCCGCCAAAGGCGGGGATTGGATCGATTCGGTGAAGCGCTGGGCAAAAAGCCCCGGCCCCAGGCTGAGGAGCGTGGCCAGGAGCAGGAGCGTAGCGGTCCGATGCCAATCGCTTCCTTTCAGCCGGATGGGGTAGGGAGCAATGTCGGAAAATTCGCCCCAGGACTGGTTGGGGTTGAAAAAATGGATGTCACTCGGGTCCATATTGTTGGCGATGGAGAAGGATTCTCCCTACCAACGCGAGACATTTGGGGAATGTTGGCTGGGTCGCCAATAGGCCAGGGCGACCATGAGTCCGACAAACAGGAGCGAATACCCAAGCCGCGCCGCCCGGCGACTCGGGCTCGCCGCCTCCTTTTGCCCCCAGGGGGCAAAGCGGGCTTGCTGGGGTGTCGAGATAAACCGCCCCTTGCCTGCCTGAGACAGTTGCCAGCTATGGTGGTTTTGGGCCTGATCAAAAAGGTTGAATAGCAAGCGGTTCTCGATTTCGAGATCAGGCAGGGCTCCTGCCGTGACCGGGAACAGCAGGCGCACGCTCAGGCTGTGGCTATGCTGCCCATCGCCGAGGGCGATGGTGGTGGGCTGGAGGCGGGTCTTTCCCTGCCAGACGCGGATGTTCTCGGCCAGGTATTCCCGAAAACCGTCCTCCAACTGCGCCCGGCTGGAGGCTTGCTCCAGTTCCGGGAAGCGGGCAAAGACTGCCTGGCGAAAGGCCCAGGGGAGCTCAATCTTCATCCTCAACTGATCGGCTTCCCAAATCAGCCGCGCATAGGTTTCCTGTGGGCTGTGTGCCCGGAGGGAGCCGGCCAGCAGCAGCCCCCCGAGGATCCATGACCAGAGCAGGCGGCTCATATGCGGAAGTCGTTGGAGGGACTACCCTTCAGGCAGCGGGACAGGAAGGGATAGGTATCGGTGATGACGTAGTAATAAATGCCCCCCGGATACTCGGGGGTGACGCCGGTGCGGCCGTTGCAGGCATCCAGATCCCCCAGGCCGGGGGTGTACTGCCAGTCATTGGTGTAGACGCCGTTGTATTCGCCACAGGGGGCAGAGGTCCCGTCGCCCGGCCGCTCGCCGGTCTTCAGTTCGTAGCTGG
Source organism: Bacteroidota bacterium (assembly GCA_003696875.1). Classification (GTDB taxonomy): domain Bacteria; phylum Bacteroidota; class Bacteroidia; order J057; family J057; genus RFHL01. The sequence goes on from RFHL01000743.1 coordinate 27,732, forward strand.
AAGTGAGGGCCTCTACGCCGCTGCCGGCGTCGTCGGGGTCGGTGTAGCCATACTTGTAGTAGATCGGAAAGCCGTCGGCGGCATAGCCGACGAGGACCATTTCGTCCCCGGCAAGATTCAGGCCCTCCAGGTAGAGGGCGGGGGTGCCGTGGTAGTGATACTTGCCGTTGGGCTGGACATGGGCGTTGTTGCAGTCCAGTCCCAGGTTGATGATCATGGCATCGAGGTTCCATTCCCAATTGACGTTGGTGGCAAAGAAGCCCTCATGGGGCCAGGGCTCGGCCGCGACGGGGTCAAGCAGGACACCATTGAGCAGGACCCCAAAGGCGTAGGCGGGGCCTTGCTGGGGGTTGAGGAGTTCGGTGGGGGTACCGGCCAGGCTGGGGGAAAGAGGGACCGTATAGGTCTTTTGCACCTCGGCGATGGCATTGGGGTTCAGGGAGCCGGGGCCCTGTCCGAAGAGGCCCACGAGGTGGGCCGGGATAGAATTGGAGGTGATCACGCGGCTGCTGCCACTTTCCGAGAGGCTGACATTGGGGGTGAAGGCCAGGCTCTGGTTGCAGGCCCCCCGCTCGCTGAGGTCGACCGGGACTAGGGTCAGGCTGCTGGGCCCGATCTGAATGGTCTGTGGGGGGCAGTCGGAGCTGTCTAAGGTGTCGTCGGGGTCGTCGGCATTGGCTACATAGCCGGACGGCTGCGCGCAGGCGGTTTCGCTGACATTGGGATTGCCCAGGCCGTCGCCATCGGCATCCTGGTACCAGACGCTGAGGCAGTCGTCTTTTTTACAGGCAGAAAATGCGATCAGGGTTCCGGCAAGGAACCAAAGGAGGAGCGGGAAGTACTTCATGAAAAGGGGCTTTTACAGGGTGATGCCCCTTAGACCAGCGGCAGACCGGAAGCATTCCCGGGCCGGGGAGTTTTTCAAGATTAGCGGCAGCAGGGCTGCCGCAGCCATCTGGTTTCCGTGTTTGGAAGCGATGAGGGCCTGGATGACCCTGTTCAGGGCAATCCGCTGCCGGGAATAGCTGTTGATCAGCGCTATGACCCAGGGCGCTCATAGTCCAGCTGCCGGCCTTTCACTTCGGCTTTTTTGTCCATGCCGGCCCCGATGCCCATGCCGATGACCATCCCGATGGGAATGCCGATCGCCATGAATCCCATGTTATCCAGGCTGTTCCCAAAGATGAGGCCCATCGGAACGCCAAAGATGGACATGCCCAAAGCCATCCTTTGCGCACGGTAATGGTTTTGGGGGACGAGATTCGCCTCCTTTTCGACCAGCTTTAGAATCGCCTGTCTCCGGCCGGTCGCCGGCGTTCGGATTCTCACCGGCAGGTTCTCAATTATATTTCCCCCCGCTTGGCGGGGGCGGGGGCCCCACCTTTGTCTCAGTGCCTGGCAGGATGAGTCTGTCCCCAGCCATATGTCTCACCCTCAATCAACTGAATTCTCATGAAAAAGCTATGGATCCTCGCCCTGCTCGTGCTCACCGTCGTGGGTGCAATAAGTCTGAATCAGGAAGCGGTAGACAAAGAAACCGCCATGCAGTCGATCTTGGACAAGGATCATGCAGCTACGGGCCGAGGGGGCCCTGGAGCTGGACGATCCGATTGCCACCTATTTGGACAGCAGCCTGCTGCAGGGGCTGCATGTATACGAGGGCCAGGAATATTCCTATGACCTCACCATCCGGCAACTGCTGGCGCACACGACCGGGTTGCCCGATTATTTTGAGGGCGAAGGCAGCAATGGGCGCAGCCTCAAGGATGAAATGGTCAGTGGGCATGACCGGTTCTTTTCCTTTGCCGATATCCTGGCCCGGACCAGGGCAATGACGCCGCATTTCGCTCCGGGTACCCCCGGTAAGGCTCATTATTCTGACACCAACTATCAGCTCCTGGGGAAGGTCATTGAGGCCCTCACCGGCGAGTCCTATGCGGCCAATGGTAAGGCGCGGATCATCGATCCGCTGGGGCTGACCCATACCTACCTCTACCAGGACAGCACAGATCAAAAGCCCTACCTGTTTTATGCCAAAAGTGCCCCGCTGCACATCCCGCAGTCTATGGTCTCCTTCGGGCCAGATGGCGGGATCGTTTCCACCTCGAAAGAGTTGCTCGCCTTTACCCGGGCCTTTTTTACCGGGCAGCTGTTCCCCACCGCCTACCTCGCCGAGATGCAAAGCTGGAATGACCTCTTTACGCCCATGCAAGCAGGCGTGGGCGTACAGCGGCTGAACCTGCCCTGGTATTTTGATCCGACTGGCATCGCACCCGAGCTGATCGGCCACGTGGGCCTCTCTGGCGTGGTGGCCTATTACAGCCCTGAGGAAGACCTGTTTATCGTAGGCACCGTCAACCAGCTCGCCCATCCTGAGGTCGCCATACAGACCTTGCTGAAGCTGATCGGGGTGGCGAGGCGGGCGGCCTGAGGGGGCGAAGGCTGCCTCCGGAACGCTTTTCCTGAGAGGCTACTTTGTCTGGCCTCAACCGGCTCAGAACCACAGCGTATCCCGCCGTACGGTATAGCCTCCGAAAACTCCCAAGCCCCCCTCGGCATTGCTGTACATGGGCAGTGGGGCCTGGCTGGCGAAGAGAATCTCCAGGTCGATAAGGCGATATGAGGAGACATGCTCGGCGTATTCCTTGGCCAGCCGGTAGGCGGGTTCGTTCCAGCTTTGCCATTCCATTGCCAGGTAGGCGGGTTCGTACAGTTCGTCCGGCTCGTTGAGGAAATCCAGAAAATCACCCTCAAATACCAGCCTTACCGATTGGCCGTCGAAGTCGGTGTCGGGCAGGAGGTAGCCCAGGCTGGTCCAGTCCGCAGAGGGCTGCCCAAGGGGCTCCCAGGTGGTATTGATGCTGCGAGAAGGGAACTGGGTCTGACTGGTGTCCAGCGCCCGCTCACGGTAGAACCCTATGAGCCGGTAGTGATTGGCCGTATCCGGCGGGTCTTGCAACGAGGCCAGCCGCCGCTGGATGCGGTCCCCATCTTCATTGATACCTGCTTCCGGGATAAACTCAAATCCAGATACCTGCGGCAGCGAAGGCATCACCATGTCCTGCCGCAGCGCAGGGAAGTCAGGATGCGTGACGACCAGCTGGTATGAGGTGGCAGGCTCCGCCAGGTGCTCCGAGAAATAGCCATACCGGGTCCACGCATCAGAGGTCGACACCGTCACGCTGTCCCCCTGCCTCAGTTGGAGGACTTCCTCCAGTTGCCCATCCCGCCACAACTCGACCCGGGCATCAGGCAGGTAGATGTCTGACTCGTTTACGTTTTCATTCAAGCCGAAGCTGCGCGAAACAAAGACCTGGAACACCTCGCCGGATCGTACCAGGCAATTGGCCACCAGCCGGGGCTGGTGCGTGGGCAGGGGAACCTCCAGTTCGCGCTCGCAGCTCAGCAGGGCAAGGCCACAGACGAGCATCAGGAAAGAGAGTGGGTGCTTGGTCATCGTGTTGAGTATGAAAAATCGACCTGACAAGTAGCGAAAGGGCTTAAAAGGCCACGCTATAACTGATGGAGGGGGTGATGGGAAACAGGCTAAGTTGGGTTAGCACGAGGTCACCCTGTTGGCCCAGGTTGGGGTCATAGCGCTGCCTGAGTTCGTAGTAGAAAGGGTTGCGGCGGCTGTAGGCATTGTACAGCCCCAGGCGCCAGATGCGGGTCCCCCAGCTTTTTTCCTTGCTGAAGGAGAGGCCCAGATCCAGGCGGTGAAAGGCCCGCATGCGGAAGTTGTTGCGGCCCCCTTCGTAGAGGTAGATGTCGCCCGCCACATCGCCGCCCCGGTCCCCGGGCGCTGGGAAGGCGTTGCGGTCCTGAAAAAAGCTCTCATGCCTGCCCGTGGGCATGGTGATGGCCTGTCCCGTGCTGTAAACCCAGGAAGCCGACAGCTCTATTTTGGGAGTAAACGAATACATCCCCACCAGGCTCAGATCATGGCGGCGATCGTAGCGAAAGGGGTAGCGGGCCCCCTCATTGACCCCCTCAAACTGCCGCCAGTTCCAGGCCAGGGTGTAGCTCATCCACCCACGCAGGCGTCCCTTTTGCTTGCGCACAAACAGCTCTGCGCCATAGGTCTCGCCGAGGCCACCGGCCTCGATGGCATTTTCCCAGCCATTGCGGGCCCCCTCGAAGTAGCTGTAGCCCTCGCGGCAGTCGATCAGGTCGCGCATCGGTTTGTAGTAGCCCTCCAGGGAGGCCTCCCAATCGCCCTGAGGCGATTGCCAGGCGAGTCCCGCCGCCACCTGATCGCTCTGCTGGGGGGGCACCTCGTCGGTGGCCGGGACCCACAGGTCCACCGGGATGCCCACCGACTGATTGACCAGCAGGTGCAGAAAC
>RFHL01000744.1 GCA_003696875.1 Bacteroidota bacterium
AGGCACCTTCGCGCAGCTACACCAGAGCCTGTTATCCGCCCAAAAGGTATGCGCACCTGCGGTCCCGATTTTACCCACGGAACGCAAGCGTACCCTCTGGCGAGGCGAATTCCCTAGGCCAGATCGGTTTTCCAGGCGTGGAAAAGGATGTAGAAAGGGATCGTCCCCGGCCGGTAGCGCTGGAGCGCGACATCACCGGCATGGAGCCAGGCCGTCAAGTTGAGGACCGGGCCGGAACCTATGGCGGTGCCTATTACCTCCGAGTCTTGCGACTCTTCTTCATTGTCCTCGCACGCAGCCTCCGTCAAGGTCACCGGCAGCAAGGGCAATTGTTCGCCCGGCATGGGAGCGGTCAGCGCTACCTGTGTGCCGGAGATCGCCCACGATACGTCCGAGGTCATCGCCCAAGTCTCCTGGAAATCGGGCGTAGCCAAATATCCTTCCCACAGGGAAGATATCGCCAACACCAGCGCTGTATACCATACCTTACATCCAGAAAGCCTTGCGATCATAAGGGCCTGGAAAAAGCACCACACATGCGGCATGCAATTGGGGGGGGCAGCCATAGTTTGGGCAAAAATGGAGAATCTTCATGTCAATAGCAAGCACTCCCCACCCCGATCGACAAAAAAAGGCGGGCAAACGCGTAAAGTTTGCCCGCCTTCGGAGAGAAATTGCCAGCGCTGAGGCCGCTTCCTGTGCTCAGGCGCGGGTCACCAGACCGCCTTTCCAGCCGATGAGCCCCATGTCGAGGTTGTAGAGAGGCTGCAGGCCGTGACGGGCCATAAGGCCGCAGGCCGCGCGGCTGCGGTTGCCGCTGCGGCAATACACATAGTATTCCTTGCTGGGATCAAGCTTGGCCACTTCCTGAGCGAAAGTGGGCGACATGATGTTGATATTCTTGGCGCCTTTGATGTGGCCTTCCATGAACTCGCCAGGGCTGCGTACGTCGATCACAACGGCCTTGGAATTGTCTTTGATGGCGCGGGCAAAAGCCTCTGCGTTCAGATCCTGATACATTTTCTTAAACAAGTTTTTTAACCGACCAAACATGGTGGGATGCGTAAAAGGTGGAAGGAATTGCGTGGATAGGAGCAAAAAAAGGGATACCACCTCCGCCTTTGGCTGCAAGGCGGTATCCAAAACATGGTTGATCCATTACAGCGTGGAGGGACAGACGTAGTCGGTCTTGGGCAGATTGGTTTCCTGGATGGCACGCCATCCGCCCAGTATGTTGACCAGCTTGGTGTAGCCATTTTGCTTGAGGACCGAAGCCGCTATCAGAGAGCGATAGCCACCCAAACAGTGCAGGTAGTAGGTTTCATCCTTGTCCAGCTCGTTGAGGTGCTGGTTGATGAAATCCAGGGGGAAGCTCAGGGCGTCTACGACATGCTCGGACTTGTACTCGTTGGGCTTGCGCACGTCAACGATGGTAGCTTTGCCTTGCTGGCTCAGCTCGGCGAGCTGATCGGCGGTCATGTTCTCGACGGTAGCGAGCGTATGGCCGGCTGCTTCCCAGGCTTTCACCCCACCCTTGAGATAGCCCAGGGCATTGTTGTAGCCTACGCGGGCCAGACGGAGAACCGCCTCTTCTTCGCGGCCTTCGTCGGTGATGACCACGATGGGCTGCTTCATGTCTTCAATCAGGGTTCCGACCCAGCTGGCAAAGGAGCCATCAAGGCCGATGAAGAGTGAACCCGCTACGTGGCCGGTAGAGAAAGCCTCTTCGCTGCGGGTGTCGAGTACAAGGGCGCCTTCGGACATGGCAGCTTCTACGGCGGCCACTTCCATGGGAACAACGCGCTCGGACAGAATCTTATCAATACTTTCCGTCCCCTTTTTGTTCAGCATGGCGTTTTTAGAGAAGTACTGCGGCGGGGGCATGATGCCGTGGGTCACCGTCTTGATAAACTCCTCCTTGTCCATGGGCTGCAGGGCATAGTTGGTCTGCTTTTGGTTGCCGATGGTGGACCAGCGCTCGTCGCTGATGTTTTTGCCACAGGCCGAGCCGGCCCCGTGGGCGGGGTAGACGATCACCTCGTCGGGCAGGACCATCAGCTTGTTGCGGAGGGAGTCGTAGAGCATGCCAGCGAGATCGTGCTGGCTCAGGTCGCTCTTCACCGCAAGGTCAGGACGACCTACCTCACCGATAAACATGGTGTCACCGGTAAACACCGCGTACTCCTTACCGTTCTCATCGCGGAGCAGGTAACAGGAGGACTCGGGCGTGTGGCCGGGCGTATGCAGCACCTCTATGGTGATGTCGCCAATCCGGAAAACCTGTCCATCTTCGGAGATAATGGCATCGAAATCGGTCGTGGCTGTGGGGCCATACACAATCTGGGCGCCGGTGCGGTTGGCGAGGTCTACGTGGCCAGACACAAAGTCAGCATGAAAGTGCGTCTCAAAGACGTACTTGATGGTGGCACCACGCTCAGCGGCTTTCTCCACGTAGGGAGCCGTCTCACGCATGGGGTCGATCACTGCGGCTACGCCGTTGGATTCGATGTAGTACGCTGCCTCGGCCAGGCAGCCGGTGTACATTTGCTCGATGTAGAGTCCGGATTGGGTTTTAACAGCTTCCATGTTTTGAATTGGTTTGGAATGACAGTGCAAGTATAA
>RFHL01000745.1 GCA_003696875.1 Bacteroidota bacterium
ATGCAATTCATTGGATTCATTATTTCGTGCCGGTGTGGCCAAAACCTCCCGCTCCCCGTTCGCTTTCTTCCAGGCTTTCGCTCTCCTCCCATTCCACCGTTTCATGGCGGGCCACCACCATTTGGGCAATTCGCTCGCCATCGGCTATTTCATGCGTCTCGTCCGAAAGGTTGACGAGGATGACCTTGATTTCACCCCGGTAGTCAGCATCGATGGTGCCCGGTGCATTGGCCACGGTGATGCCTTTTTTGGCAGCCAGTCCGCTGCGGGGACGTATTTGGGCTTCGTAGCCCACCGGCAGTTCGATGAAAAGGCCTGTGGGCACGATGAGGCGTTGCAAAGGAGCCATTTGAAGCGGGGCTTCCAGATTGGCCCGGAGGTCCATCCCGGCCGAAGCTGCGGTAGCGTAATGCGGCAAGGGGTGCTTTGATCGATTCAGCACTTTTACTTTCATGGCTGCAAAGATAGAGATTCGCTTTGGTGCTCGGAAAAATCAGCTTTTTTAATTGTTTCGCTTCTTATTCCTACACCTCAACCATATTCACCATTTCCATTTTTTCCATTTTCCGTACTTCGAGGCTGAGGGCATCGTAGTCGGAGAGGACCCGCCCTTCGAGCAAATAGACCCCGCGGCCCCGGAAGGGCCACCGGGCGGCTACGGGCGGAAAGTGGACAGTATCGATGAAGTGCCCCGCCTCATCGATGAAGCAGCCAAACTGCATGTGGCGCGGAGTGTTTTGGCGGGTGGCTACATTTTTGACGTGAACCAGGTAGCCCAGCATTTTCACATTTTCCCCGATGTGTCGGGCCATCTCAAGGGCAGGCAACACCTCAGCGGGGCGGTTAGCAATCAAAGCAAAAGGCGAGCCAAGTGGAAAACCGAGCAGCTCCGTCTCGTCATAAGCATCATCAAAAGGGCCGCTTTCGAGAGGCGGCAGCACGGCTTCTTTCCGCTGGCTGCGAAAGAGCTGCGGCCCCGGCTGGGAGTGGCGGCTCTTCCCGAGCAAAAAATGGGCCTTCCAGAGTAGTTCTTTTTTACTCTTTCCGCTGTGGCGAAAGGCTCCGATGCGGATCAGCAGAATCAGCTGATCGAGCGAAACGGCTACCCGGTCCAGAAAGTCGCTCAGGCCGGAAAAAGGACCACCCCTCTCCCGCTCTTTTACGATGGCTTCGGCCACCTTCATCTCCAGCGACTTGAGCAGGTGAAATCCCAACCATATGACCTTGCCCGTGATGCGCGTTTCTACCCGGCTGTGGTTGACACAGGGCGCTTCGATGCGGGCCCCGTGCATACGGGCTTCGTGAATGTAAATCTCGGGACGGTAAAAGCCCCCGCCATTGTTGATGGTCGCCACCATGTATTCTCGCGGGAAATGCGCCTTCAGATAGAGGCTCTGATAACTTTCGACCGCATACGAAGCCGAGTGGCCCTTGGCAAAGGCATAGTTGGCAAAGCTCTCGATCTGGCGCCAGAGCTCGGCCGTGATGGCATCGGCATAGCCCCGCTCCTTGCAATTTTCAAAAAATCGTTGCTTCACCCGGTGAAATTCATTCCGCTCACGAAATTTCCACGACATGCCCCTTCGCAATATATCCGCCTCTTCCAGCGTGAGCCCGGCAAAATAGTGCGCCACTTTCAACACGTCTTCCTGGTATACCATCACCC
>RFHL01000746.1 GCA_003696875.1 Bacteroidota bacterium
GCCTGACCCTGCCCCCCTCTCTTCTCCCTCGCCGCCCGCGGTCCCTACCCCCACGGACGACCTTTCCTTTCGCATCCTGGCCGTGGACGACGAGCCCATCAACCATCAGGTGCTGAACAACCACCTGGCTGGGGGCCGGTACGAACTCGTTCACGCGCACAATGGCCAGGAAGCGCTCCGCCTGCTGGCGGAGCAGGCCCCCTTTCACCTGGTGCTGCTCGACATCATGATGCCCCAGATGTCGGGCTTCGAAGTGTGCCAGCAGATTCGCGAAAAGCACCTCTCCTCCGAGCTACCGGTCATCATGCTTTCGGCCAAGAATCAGGTACAGGACCTCGTATCGGGCCTCGCCTATGGCGCCAATGACTACATCGCCAAGCCTTTTTCCAGGGACGAGCTGCTCGCCCGCATCAATACCCACCTGGACCTGCACCATATCAATACCGCCACGGCCCGCTTTGTGCCGACGGAGTTTCTGCGGGCACTGGGCTACCAGTCCATCACCGACCTGCGGCTGGGCGATCAGGTCCACCAGGAAGTAACCGTCTTTTTCTCCGATATCCGGGGCTATACCGAGCTGGCAGAAAATATGACCCCCGAAGAGAATTTTGGCTTTGTGCGGGCCTATGCCCGCCGGATGGGACCGGTCATTCGTGAATACAAAGGCTTTGTCAACCAGTACCTGGGCGACGGCATCATGGCCCTCTTTCCCGGCGATGTGGCCTATGCCATCCAAGGGGCCATCGTGATGCAGGATGTCATCCGATCGTATAATCAGCAGCGGCAAGAGCATGACCGCCCACCCATCCGGGTAGGGATGGGCTTACATACCGGTCCCCTCATCATGGGCATCATCGGGGACAATTCCCGCACCGATGCGGCCATCATCTCCGACACCGTCAATACCGCCGCCCGGATGGAAGGCCTCACCAAGTTTTTTGGGGCTAATCTGCTGGCGAGCGAAACGACCCTGGCCAACCTCTCTGAGGTGAGCCGCTTTAACCATCGCTATCTGGGGCAGGTACAGGTCAAGGGACGCCAGCAGCCGACGGGCGTGTATGAGTTTTACGACGCCGACCCGGACTACTTGCAAACCTTAAAATGGGCGACCCGGGAGACCTTTCGCGAAGCCTTGGAAGCCTACTTTGCCCGGGATTTTGGGCGGGCAGCCCAGGGGTTTGACGAGGTCCTGGCCATCAACGGAGACGACATGGCCGCCGCCAAATACCTTGGCCTCAGCCAGACGTACCAGATTAGCCCCCCTGAGCCAGACTGGACGGGCGTCATCCGGCTGGATACCAAATAGCGACACGCTTGAACGCAACCGTCTGGCGATCCCGTCAGGATTTGGTAACTTTACCGCTCCAGCGCAGTTAAATCGCATATGAGTAAATCAATACAGGAAATCGAAGCCGAAATCGTGGAAGAATTCAGCCTCTTCGACGACTGGATGGATAAATATCAGTACATCATTGAGATGGGGCAAGCGGTGGAGGCCCTACCTGAATCGGACAAGACCGAGGACAATCTGGTGCGCGGCTGCCAGTCCCGAGTATGGCTAACTGCCCAAACCGAGGCAAACGAGGTTTACTACCGGGCCGATAGCGACGCCATCATCACCAAGGGGCTAATCGCCATGCTGATGCGGGTCCTCTCAGGGCAGCCCCCTGAGGCCATCGTCCAAGCCGAACTGGGCTTTGTGGATCAGATCGGGATCCGGCAGCACCTCTCCCCTACCCGCTCCAACGGGCTCAATGCCATGATCAAGAAGATGAAGCTGTACGCACTGGCTTTACAGGCTCGGGAAGAACATTCTTCCTCCTGATCGGTTTTCCTTTCCATCATTGGCCCATTTTCTCCTACCCACGCTCATCCCCTATGATTACTATGGATACCTATGCGACCCAAGAAGCGATCATTGATCAGCTCCGCACGGTATATGATCCCGAAATCCCGGTGAATATTTATGATCTGGGCCTGGTCTATGAGGTCAAGGTGCAGGAATCAGGCGAGGCCCATATCCTCATGACCCTGACGGCACCGGCTTGTCCGGCCGCCGAGATCATCCCGGCGGAGGTCAAGGAAAAAGCTGCCGCCGCTCCCGGCGTCACCGCCGTCGAGGTGGAGCTCACCTTTGATCCGCCCTGGACCAAGGACATGATGTCGGAAGAAGCACAGCTGGAGCTGGGCTTTCTGTAGCGGCCAGACTAGCTGGCCCACTCGTGCAACCAAGCCAGGGCCGCCGCTACGGTGCGGGCCCGGATCTCCTGACGATCGCCGGAAAAGAGGTAGCGCCGGTGGTGGGATATGCCCTCAGCATCGGTGAGGGCAATAAATACCAGGCCTTTTGGCTTTTCGTCGGTGCCGCCGGTGGGACCGGCAATGCCGGTAATGGCCATACCGATCTCTACCCCGGCGCGGGTCCGCGCCTGGGCCGACATGGCCTCTGCGACTTCTTGCGAGACGGCTCCCTTTTGCTCAATCAGCGTGGCATCTACACCCAGTTCCTCGATTTTTGACTGGTTGCTGTAGGTCACCCAACTGCGCTCCAGAACCTCTGAGGCGCCGGCGGCTCCAATGAGGACCGCCGTGACCAGGCCACCGGTGCAGGACTCGGCCAGCGCCAGCCGCCACTTCTGCTTTACAAACGTACTCAGAATCTCCTGGGGATCCTTTATCCAGCCTTTAGGGAGCTTGTATTTCATCTGCATGTAGTTAGGAGAAGGCAGAAAAACCGCATTCGGAAAAAAGCCTGCCCATGTGTGGAATCCTTTTCCGGATGGGGCCACCTGATCTTAGGCCATTCTGCGGAGGCTTCCAATGATATCGATCAGGAGAGAAAAAGACAAATACCAGTATCACCGCAGGAGCCGGCCGGCCCTGCGGCAAAGGTGCCCGCAAATTGCCGGGCATTTCTTACCTTTGGGGCCGTCTTGCCTCGACAGACTTTCGGTCTGACCTATTACCGATCCTTTTTCCTCCGCCTATGACCCGCATCATCCTTCTCCTGCTTGCTTGCCTGCCCCTGAGCTGGACCCATGCCCAGGTCGAGCCGGATATCAATGAATTTGTCTTTGTGGACCAGGAGCCTGCCCCGAAAAACCTCGCCGAGGTACGGGCGGAGATGACCTATCCCCAGAGCGCCGTGGACCAGGGCATAGAGGGCACTGTCATTGCCCGCATTCTGGTCGATACCGAGGGCAAATATGTGCGCCACAAGATCGTCAACAGCCCCAGCCCCATCCTGAGTGGCTCGGTCACCACGGCCCTACCCAAGCTCAGCTTTACCCCCGCCACCCGGGGTGATACGGCGATCATGTACTGGGTGAATATTCCCTTTCCCTTCCGCTTGGTGGATGAACGGGAAGCTACCATTCGCAAGCGCATCACGGAGCTCACCGATCAACTGACCGGCGATCCGGAAAACTACGAGCTCTGGCACCGCCGGGGCATCCAGCGCTCCCAGCTCGGGGAGCTGGAAGATGCCCTGCTGGACTTTGACGAGAGTCTCCGCCTCAACCCCCGCAAAAACAAGAAGAAGGCCAAGAAAAATACCTATCCCTTCCTCTTCTTTGCCAATTTTGGCAAGGGCGCCTCCCTCACCAAGCTGGAGCGCTATCCCGAAGCGCTCGCCTACTATTCCGAGGCGCTGCGCGTGGCGGCTGAAATGAAGATCTCCGACTCGGCCGTAACCGCCAGCATGCCTTCAGTGCTGCTGGAGCGGGGCTATGTCCTGGGCCTGCAAGAGTCCTATGACTCGGCCCGCGCCGACCTGGAACTGGCCCTCACCTATGCCGGGGCCGATACCTGTACCCTCTATGAACTCCTGCGTGATGTAGGCCTCGCTCAGGATACGGCCAGCGAACTGGTCAAGGCCTATGATGGCCTCATCGCCTGTAACCCTGACGACCAACTGCTTTACTTCAGCCGGGGCTATTACAAAGCCATGTCGGGGGACTACGCCGGGGCGGTCACCGACCTGGATCAGGTGAGCCAGGAGAGCACCGCGCTGCCGCTGCGCCTCGCGGCCTACAACCGCAGCGCCTGGTGCCACCTCCAGCTCAATGACCTTGATGGGGCCCGCGCGCGCATTGATGGTGCGCTTAAGCTCAATGTGCTCAACCACATGAGTTACTATTACCGCGCCCGGGTGCTGGAAGCCGAGGGCGATCAGGAAGGAGCCTGCGCCGACATGAAGCGCGCCATGACCTACGGACTCGAAGACGACGAACGCGAGGAACAGGCCGAGGCCCTGGCCTACCTCCAGGCCCATTGTGGGTGGGAGGCCGAGGCAGAAAACGAAGATTAGCGCGTTTCGCTTGCAGCTTTCTGCCAGCAGAGCCGCAGACCGAGATATACATGGCGGGGCTGACCCGGGTAGAAATACCGCGGGTTGGCCCCGCCGGCGTTTACCTGGAGCATGGCGGCATAGCGGGCGTCGAGCAGGTTGTTGACGCCGCCGTATAGCTCCGTTGCAAAGTGGCGCCACCAGTCCCGGGACCAGCCCGCCCGCAGGTTGATCACCTGCCAGGCCTCGGACCAGACGGTGTTGGCGTCATTGGTCGGCATGCCATCCACCCATTGCCAGGTGAGGTGCAGGGCCAGGCCGGCACGGGTCGCCACATCCAGTCCGGCGTTGAGGGTGTGAGGGGGCACGCCGGTGAACACGTTGCCACTGTAGTCTACATCTTCGGCCTCGTCGACAAATTCCACAAAGCGATAGCGGGCCAGGTGATAAGTGGCAAACAAGCTCGCAGAGAGAGCCGGTTTTGGGACCATGTCCCACTGGGTACTCAGTTCCAGGCCATCGTGCCGGGTGCGGCCGGCATTGCGGCCGACGAAGAGGTCGGGCCCCACCCGTTGGGGCACCAGCAGGTTGCGGATCATCATCCGATAGAGGGTGAGGTCTACGAAGAGCCGGCCGTCGAGCAGGCGGCCACGGGTACCCAGCTCGTAGTTCCAGCCCGTCTCGGGCTGGATATCGGGATTGATGAGGCCCTCGGGGGTGAGCGTCTCGCTCACCGAGGGAGGGGAGAAGCCGTGGGCCAGGCTGCCGTGTACGGCCAGGCCGGGGCGCAGGGTATGGCTCAGAGCCAGGCGCGGCGAGGGGGTGAGCGGAAAGGCGTAGTCCCCCGACAGGTCCACGCTGTCGGGGGCGTAACGATCGGCGTACTGGTACTGCGTACCGTTCAGGTTGAGGCCTGTGGTAAGGATGGTGCCCCCAGTAAGGGACCAGGCGGCCTGGGCAAAGCCATTGAGATATTGTCGGGCCTCGGCATTGTCGCTCAGGATGTCGCCCCGGGCGCCGGTGCGCCCGATGTTTTGATAGGTACGCCAGCGGTACCACTCGGCGTAGCCTTCGCTGCCAGCCGTGAGCTGCAGGGTCCGGCCCGCCAGCTGGCCACGCCAGCGCAGGGTCGCCCGGCCACCGGCTGACTGCGTGCCCTCTTCCAGGAGGTTGAAAAAGCGGACCTCATAATTGTTATAAAAGCCGCCGAAGGCGCTGGCGGTGAGAGAAAAACCGCCCCCAAGCTGGTAGCGGTAGGAGGCCCCGGCCAGGGCCCGGTCGTAGTCTTCGTAGCCGCGGGTCTGGAGCCAGGGGGCGGCGGCAGCGGCGGGATTATCAACAAAGGTGGCGCTGTCGAGGGAGCTGGGGATCTCGGCCCGCAGGCGGATAAAGGTACCGAAGAGGCTGAGACTGGCCCGCTCGTCGGCGTAGAGCCGGCCGGTGGCGGTCAGGGCCTGCCGGTCGTAGCGGTTGTTTTCGCGAAAACCGTCGCTTCCCTGCTGGTGGTAGTGCAGCTGCCAGGCCCCGGCCGCATCGGCCTGCTGGTAGCGGATGAGGCCCCGCTGCAGGCCAAATGAACCCGCCATGCCGCCGGCTTCCAGGCTGGTCTCGCCCAGCGATGGCCGGGGCGTCTGCAGCAGCAGGGTGCCGCCCAAGCCCGCCCCGTAGAGGCTGGAGGCCGGGCCCTTGATGACCTCGACCCGCCCGAGGAGGGTCAGGTCAATGTCCTCAATGCTGGTGACCCCCTCACCCGAGGTGAGGGGGATATCGTCCAGATACGCCCGGATCTTGCTGGTTCCGAAGGGGGTCCGGGCCCCGATGCCGCGGATGGTGATCCGGTTGGTGCTGAGGGTGCCGCTGTGCATGAAGAGGCCGGGCACCCGGTTGAGGATGGGGGCGATAAGGGTGGCCGGGTCGCGCTGGAAGTCGCGGGGGGTAAGCACGCTGAGGGAGCCCCCATGGGTGAGCAGACGCTCGCCTTGCTCATAGGCCGAGATCACCACCGCCTCCAGGCTGCGGCCTGTCGCCTGTAAAGGCAGCAGGAGCGGAAAGCTCGCGGTCGCGAGCTCAATGCGGAGGCTGTCATAGCCAGGGGCCAGGACTAGCAGGGAACCCTTGCCGAGGGGGAGGGTGA
>RFHL01000747.1 GCA_003696875.1 Bacteroidota bacterium
AAAGGCATATACATAGGCGGGTTGTTTGTTGCCAATGACCAGCTGGAAGAGGGTCCCGGAGGGATAGCCCTGCCGCGATCGGTACATACCGGCCTGGGTATCGTAGCGGACCTGCATCTCACCCCCATTGGCTAGGGCAAGGGAAAAGTCTCCTCCTAGATCGGGGGCGTTGAGGACCACTTCATTCATTCCCGGTTTTACGCCCTCAATCAGCTCAAAAGCGTAGCGGGCAAAGAGGGCATAATCCTCGTAGCGCACCCAGGTGAAGCCACGGTTGCCCCAGCGCTCGGTTCCCCAACTGTTCATCACTTCGAAGCTGCCGCCGTCGCGGCTGTCGTCATAGCCTACGATCACCATGGCATGGCCGCCAAAGGCCTGCGGTTCGCGCTTTTCAAAGCCGGCTGGTTCCCAGCGTTCCCGAGCTTCGTAGAAGGAGGGGGGCAAGTGCATGCAAAAAACGACCGGCTTATCTTGGGTCAGGCATTTTTTGATGGGGGTAATTTTATCCTGCTCTTGGGTACTGTGGAGGCGCTTATAGCCTTCGATGCGGAATTCCCGGGCCAGCCGGTGGTCTGCATCGCTCACCGGGCGGTCGCAGGAAAAGCCAAAATCCGCCGCCCGCGGCACGCCGCGGGTTTGCATCAGGTTCAGGGCATCCCAGATCCAGGTTCCCTCGTCGCAGCCGCTGCCGTCGCGGATCTGGTTGTAGACATACGAAACCGAAAAGGCGTGTTCGTCTATGTCAGATCGGTCCGTAAGGCCCAGTTTGACCGCTTCCAGGATGGTGCGGGCGTGGTAGGCCGTGGCCCAGGCGGTGCAGGTGCCCGTGGTGCCCTGGCTGCCAGGGGTAGGGGCAAAGGCCTTGAGCGAATAGGATCGAGGCAGCAGGGAGTAATCCCGGCTCATGAGGTTGGCCGTGATAGGCAGCTCCTCATAGGCGGCATCGTCAAAGTTCAGGCCGGTGGCATAGGGCTGTCCGATCAGGAAAGCCGGTGCCAGCAGGCACATAGCAAGGAGGGTTTGCAACGATGGCATGGTAAGGGCTTCAAAAGGGTAAAACAGGTGGGGAGGAGAAATAATTTGCCTCGGAGGGGCACCGAAGTAGGCCGTTTTTGTTACGGCTCAATGGCTGCTGCTTTCTACCGCGATGATCAGAGGGACGATGGTGTAAGGGGACATCGCCGCCGTAAAGGCGGTGTGCGCATCTTCATACCGCACGGCCTGTGGAGTGACCAGTCGCGGCCCCAGCTGGGTCCGCAGCGATTGGTAGAGTGGGGCCCGCGAGCGGGCCATGCTGGCCGCTACCTGGGCAAAGTTCTCAATGGGCTGCTCCGCAAAGAGCAGCACGATGTGGTCGGTCCCGGCTACTTCCAGCGACAGGGCCGTGTCAGGGTGGGGGAGGATGAGGGGAAGGCTGCTGGAATCCAGCGGAGTTACCTCGTGGCGGGGGTAGTGCACCCGGACCTCACGCCGATTGTCCAGGCTAAAGACGTACAGATAGGGCGCTGGAAGCGCCTCAATGGTCAGCTGAAAACGCTGCCCGACCTCCCAGTCTCGCTTGCTGAGTTGGTAGCGGCCCTCGGTCATCTGGGCATGTACCGGCAAAAAACTGCGGGTTTTGCTCTCGGCTAGGAAGGAGAGCTGTACCTCCCCCTGGCGGGTGAGCGATACTTCTGGTTCGACCACCTCCGGAGGCGGCAGAGGTTGAGGGGCCGGGCCGGCTTTCGCCTGGAGCCGGATTCGCCCGCCATAGGCTTTGCTGCCTGTCTCCCCGTGAATGGACAGCCTACCTGCCAGCACGACGTGCTTGGGATCATCGACCAGGATGGCCTGGGCCACAAATGATCCCTGATCGCCTACCGGCTGCACATACTGCTGTCGAAGCAACTTGCCGGCCGGGTCGCAGGTGATGATGATGCCTCCCGCATCTTGGTAGCCCGCCAGGTAATACGCATCTTCTCCTTCGGCAATCGCCCGCAGCCCATCCTGATCACGGTCGTGTCCCCAGACTTTTTCCCACTGGACCTGTCCGGACAGGTCTACCTTGGTCACGAAATGATTGGTCCGCTTGGCCCCAAAATCGTCGGTTTCCCCAGCAAAGAGCAGGCACCCATCCCGGGTTTCCAAGACGTCGTAGTACGCATCGGCGCCGGTAGCGCCGTACTGGGCTTCCCATTCGTGGTGCCCTTGCATCGACATGCCGATGCGAAGGAAGTCTCCGTCCCGGCTGCCAGCCAAGGCGACATAGCCTGCCGAGGTGTTGGTGACGCCTTCGAAAACCGAGCCGCCTGGGGTTTTGGGCAGGGTTTTGGCCCAGCTGAGTCGCCCATCGGCATAGACCAGGGCACACCAGGCGCTACCTCCTTGCTGCCCTACCAGAAAGCTTCCGCCAGGTACGGCACAGGCATCATGTACCGCTATGGCGCCCATCTCGGCGGCTGGAAGGTAGCGCTGGGTCCAGCGCGGCTTGAGTTTGGGGCTGAGGCGCATCAGGAAGGCCCTATCTCCTTCGGTCCCGGCGATCAGCCAGTCTCCTCCGGTCACCTGCCAGGCGGCCGCCACCGATCGTGACCGATCGGGCTGGGAAAAGGTCTCAGTCAGGCGGGTGAGGCCCATGGGGTCCAGTTCCTGTAGCCAGGCCTCGGTGGCCTGGCCGTCCCGGGCCTGGGCTTGACCCGCCAGCAAGTAGTTTCCGTCGGCGTCGCGGGCCAGCGCCAGGGCGTCACTCGCGTAGGCGTCCTGGTAGATCCGATGCCATTCGGAGGGTTGGGTCATGCAAGAAAGGACGGGTAGGAGCAGCAGGAGAAAAGAGGCCAATGATCGCATGAGAAGGGGGGGGGGAGAAAGGTGGGAAGAACCCGGCGGCTACAGCCGCCGGGATGAGGAGGATCAGTTGGTGTTTACGGCCAGCACGAGGGGGACAATGTCGCCCCGGGTGGAGTTGGCCTCAAAGCGCATGCTGCTGTAATTAAAGCGGATGTCATCGAAGGGGATCATCCGGCGACCCAGGGCATTTTCCAGCCGGCCGACAAAGTCCCCGTTGCCGCTGGCAACCGAGCGCACGATGTCTTCGAAGT
>RFHL01000748.1 GCA_003696875.1 Bacteroidota bacterium
GTGGCCTGCCCCCGGTGCCGGAATCCCCCCTGCACCGTCGCATACCAGGGCTTGGGGTAGAAGGAATGCGAGGCTTCCAGCATCAGCAGCTGGCTAAAGGCCCCATCGCCGGTCTGGAGCAGCTCGGTTTCCCCCCCCACATTCTGCCCCGTCGGCAGCGACAGCCAAAGCGAAGCCGCGAGCACCACCGGCCCCTGCGTGATCAGGCCATACTTGGCCCCCACATCCAGGTTGCCCAGCCCCTGAAAGGCATCGCCCGGCAAAGCCTGCTGGTTGACGGTGCTTTCCTGCCGGTTCAGCGTGCTGCGCACAAAAAAGGGCGCATACACCAGGCCCGTCAGGCGGTCGGTGATGCCATACTCGCCATAGAGGCTCGTCTGGTAGATGGAAGCCGTGCGGATGGACAAGATTTCTCCGGTACCGGAGAAGTAGCTCCCGGCCCGGATCATGCTCTGGCCCAGCTTAAAATAGCCATGCTTGCGGGGCTGCGGCCAGCCGCCGCCCGCCTGCAGCGGTAGCGCGCTCAGAACAAACAGAGCCGTCAGGGAGGCCGTCAGGCAAAAGGGGCGAAGGATTCGATTCATGAGAATAAGGATAGGGTATGATGAGGGGATGAAAAAACGGCTTTCAAAAAAATGGGGGCTGGGGGGGTCACAGACCATACTTTACTCCAGCTCCGCCGCCCCAAAAACCACTCCGAAGGGTTTACAATAAATCAGAACATGCGAAAAACCGGCCGGGTCCACACTGCCCGGGATGGCGTAGGTCTGGGCACCGCTGTTGGCTTGCAGAGCCGCGATCTCGGCCCCGCCGCTGCCGCTGCTCCCTTGTGGAGCCAGGTACACATACAGCCCGGGCCCGGGCTGGGCCATGAAGTCATCGCTCAAGACCAGCTCATAGCCGCTGCCTTGCGGCTGCAGGCTTACTTCACCCGAGACACTGTAGCCCGAGGCTCCGCTAAAGGTCCCGCTGCGCGATCCCCCACCCACCCGCACCGTCCAGGGCAGACTCACCACCCCGCCGGCCGTCGCCGTCACCATCGCCAGGCCAGCAGACCGGCCCTTGATCACCCCCATCTCGTCGACCGAGACGACGCTGGAGTCACTGCTCTGCCACATCACCATCGGGGCAGGCAGGATGTCCCCCTGCCGGTTGCGCACCGTAGCAGTCAGGGTCCGCATCTCCCCCACGCCCAGGGTGTCGCTGTTGCCCGAGATTTCCACCGAAGCCACCGCATTGACATCTGCTACCACCGTGACCAGACAGGAGTCCCGTTTGCCATCGACCGTCTCCACCCAGACGTGCGTCTGCCCGGCGCTTATGGCCGTCACGAGGCCCTCGCTCGTCACCGTCGCCACGGCCTCGCCCCCCGCGCGCCAGGACAGCGGCACGCCCTCCTCCTCTCCATCAAAATTGCGATAGCTGGCCGAGAGGGCCTCTGCTTCTCCCACCATCAGACTCAGGCTGCGGGGGCTCACCACCAGCGCCGAGCGATCCGTGCCCAGGGGCACGTCCACGTAGTCCGTCCCGATACACGCAGCCAGCAGCCAGAGCAGGCTGCTCCATCCCATGAGCTTTTTCATACGTCAGGTTCTTTTCCCCCCAA
Source organism: Bacteroidota bacterium (assembly GCA_003696875.1). Classification (GTDB taxonomy): domain Bacteria; phylum Bacteroidota; class Bacteroidia; order J057; family J057; genus RFHL01. Next base: position 1,607 of record RFHL01000748.1, read on the forward strand.
GTAAGGGCCTGCGCGGCCGGTCGTATGTCGCACACCTGACACCGTCCCGAAAAAAAGGAGAAATAGGGAGTTGGGCGCTGCGGGAGGCGGCCCGGCAAGCGGCCCCCTTCCCGCCGGTCCCTTCCGGGGTTCGCTGACGCTCCGTCCTGCGGACCGCTCCCTCCGGTCGCGCCCTCCAGGCACCTAGCGCCCCGCCCGCCCATCGCCCCGGATGGAAGCCGCGATATATCCGCGGGCATTTGTATCTTTGGGGCACAGCAAACCTTTTGCGGTACCGGTGGTCTCTCTATGAAGGAAATCCCACGCCCTCGGACAATCCTTTTGGTGGGCCTATTCGTTTAGCTTATCGGCAGATGGTCAGATGTCCGCCTTCATTTCTCCCTATTTCAGCCATACACATCAGGGATTGACAATAGGTCTCGCTTCCCACCCTCCCTTTCAAACAGACTGATCCTATGCGTTTCCGCAACCTGAGTCTCCTTTTCCTGGGTCCCTTCCTCTTGTTGTCGGCGTGCAAGCGCGAAGACATCCCCCCCAAGGCCTACGAGGTGCCGGCCATCATCCAGCCCTACGTAGATGCCTTCGAGCAGGAAGCCGCCGCCCGCGGCCTGGACCTCAACATCGACAACCTCACCGTCGAGTTTGGCACCGACCTGCAAGGCGGCGATGCCGCCGGCCTTTGCACTTTTGCCTCTCAAAACAACCCCACCCCCCGCATCCAGCTCGATACCACCTCTTTCAACTGGCGCAACAACGAGTACCATCGCGAAATCCTCGTCTTTCACGAGCTCGGGCACTGTATCCTCAACCGCCTGCACCGCGATGATCTCCTGCCCAACGGCAACATCGCCAGCATGATGCGCTCCACCGGTGAGCAGATCTACGGCGGCAGCCTCAATGGTTTCAAGCGCGACTACTACCTCGACGAACTCTTTGATCCCAACACCCCGGCCCCCGACTGGGCCACCGACTTTCCCAGCTACGAGAGCGTGCCCTCCAGCCAGAAGGAAGATGTCTTCATCGAGCACTTCGCCAACAACTTCAACAACTGGACCACGGGCAATTCCCCGAATTCCTCCAGCCAGATCGCCAGTGGCCGGCTCTATTTTGAGTCCAAGACCGCTGCCAACGCCTTTTTTATCGCCAAGACCATCAAC
>RFHL01000749.1 GCA_003696875.1 Bacteroidota bacterium
GGCTTGACCAGAAGAAATACCCTATTGGGGTGAAGAAGAGGCCAGCTTTTCTTGGGGAAATTCGAGAACCGTAATTTTTATCCATATCCGAAACTGCTGGTATTTCCACAGGCGGTACCCTTTTTCCTGAATAATGGCTAGTTTGCGGGATAAAACCCTGCTGATGGCTATTTCAATACACCGATCCTTTCTTCTGTTTCTTGCCGGGGCAAGCCTCCTTCTCCTGTTGTCTGCTTGTGGCGCTCAGCCGGCCCGGCCCGATTATGTGCTGGTGATACACGGTGGAGCCGGGACGATTTTGCCGGACCGCATCACGCCTGAGCAGGCGGAGGCCTACCATGCCGCACTGGCCGCGGCATTGGCGACGGGTGAGGCAGTACTCGCCGAGGGCGGCAGCGCCCTCGATGCGGTGGAAGCAACGCTGCGCCTGCTGGAGGACGACAGCCTCTTCAATGCAGGACGCGGAGCGGTGCTGACCGCCGAGGGGCGCGCCGAGCTCGATGCTTCCTTTATGGATGGTCGCGACCGGCAGGCCGGTGCGGTGGCGGGCGTCACCAACCTGCGCCACCCGATCCGTGCCGCCCGCATGGTGATGGAGAAATCGCCTCACGTGATGATGGCTGGCCGGGGCGCGGAGGTCTTTGCCATAGAGGCCGGCCTTGACACGGTACCCAATGCCTACTTTGTGACTGCCCGCCGCCGCCAACAGTGGCGGCGCAGCCAGCCAGACAGTTCCGGCCAAAAGCACGGTACCGTAGGCTGCCTTGCGCTGGACCGGGCGGGCAATCTGGCCGCAGGGACCTCGACCGGGGGGATGAGCAACAAACGCTACGGCCGGGTAGGGGATTCCCCCATCATCGGGGCCGGTACCTATGCCGACAATGCCACCTGCGCGGTTTCTTGCACTGGCCATGGCGAGTATTTTATCCGGCATGTGGTGGCCTACAATGTTGCCGCCCGCATGGCCTATGCCGGCCAGTCGCTTACCGAAGCGGCGGAGGCCGTCATCCACCAGGAACTGGTGGCGGCCGGCGGCGATGGGGGCCTCATCGCCCTGGATCGACAGGGCAACATCGCTATGCCCTTTAACACGCCCGGTATGTACCGCGGCTACGTCCGCGCTGGAGAGCCAGCTTTCACCGCCCTCTTTGGAGAGGAGTAGACCCATCTTGCCTCTCGTATCTCGTATCTCGGTTCTCGCATCTAGACATCTCACTCATGATACAACAATTTGAAAAAGTCGCCGTCATCGGCGCCGGCACCATGGGCAACGGCATCGCCCACGTTTTTGCCCAGCATGGCTATGCCGTTAACCTTATTGATGTGGATCAGGCCGCCCTGGATCGGGGCATGGCCACGATCGCCAAAAACCTTGACCGTCAGGTCAAGAAGGAATTGCTCACCGCAGCTGAAAAGGCCGCCACCCTGGCTCGGCTCACCCCCATGGTAGACCTGGAAACCGGGATTGTGGACCGCCACTTAGTGGTCGAGGCAGCCACTGAGCGGCTGGAACTCAAACTGAAAATCTTTCAGACGCTGGATGCCCACGCCCCGGCCGGGGCCATCCTGGCTTCCAACACCTCATCCATTTCCATCACCAAGATTGCCTCCGTCACGCAGCGCAGCGGGCAGGTGATCGGCATGCACTTCATGAATCCCGTTCCGGTCATGAAACTGGTAGAGGTGATCTCCGGCTATGACACCACCGACGAGACCCGTGAGGCCATCCTGGAACTGTCCCGTGACCTGGGGAAGGTACCGGTTCCGGCCAACGACTATCCGGGCTTTGTCGCCAACCGCATTCTAATGCCTATGATCAATGAGGCCATTTATGCCTACTTCGAAGGCGTCGCCGGCGTGGAAGAAATCGACACCATCATGAAGCTGGGCATGGCCCATCCCATGGGGCCGCTCCAACTAGCCGATTTCATCGGTCTGGATGTATGTCTGGCCATCATGGAGGTGCTGTACGATGGCCTGGGCAATCCCAAATATGCCCCCTGCCCGCTGCTGCGCAACATGGTTACGGCGGGCCATCTGGGCCGCAAGACTGGCAAGGGCTTTTATTCGTATGCGTAAGGGGGCGGGACGTTTTTTCCTGCCTCATGGCAATAAGTGATATGACCAACCTTCGATCCTGGTTCGGACTCCTGACAATTGGCTTCCTTTGGCTGGCCTGCGGGGAGTCCGCGCCCGCCTATCGCGGGCCGCATCCGCCCTCCCCCGACAGCCTGAATACGGCGCTACCGGCGCCTGATACCGCCGCCC
>RFHL01000750.1 GCA_003696875.1 Bacteroidota bacterium
ATTCAACAGAGAAGACAGAGAGGAGGGAGCAAGGAGGAGAGGAAAGGATTTTTCGAATCATTACCCCTTTCCTGCTCAATTCCTTGTCCTTTTCCAGCCCCTACACCACCACATTCACGATGCGACCGGGAACCACGATCACCTTGCGAGGAGACCTGCCAGCGAGGAATTCCTGCACGCGCTCGTGGGCGAGGGCGACCTTTTCGACCTCTTCCTTGCTGGCATCAGCCGCAACGCTCACCTTGGCGCGCACCTTGCCATTGACCTGCACGGGGTACTCGATCTGGTTTTCGACCACGTAGCGCTCCTCCCACTGTGGGAAGGCGGCTTCCAGCACGCTGCTGTCATGTCCCAGGCGAGCCCAGAGCTCTTCGGCGAGGTGAGGCGCAAAGGGCGAAATGAGCACCACAAAAGGCTCCAGGATGGCCCGCTTGCGGCAGCCCATCCGGCTCAGTTCTTTGGCCAGCACCATATAGGCCGGCACACAGGTATTAAAAGCCAGGCGCTCAATGCCTTCCTCCACCTGCTTGATGGCCTTATGCAACTCCCGCAGTTCGGCTTCCTCGGGGGCATCATCCGAAACCAGCCATTCTTCCTGATCCCCAAAAAAGAGGTTGTAGAATCGCTTGAGGAAGCCGGCCACCCCGGTAATGCCGTCGGTATTCCAAGGCTTGGCCACCTCAATAGGGCCGAGGAACATCTCATACAGCCGCAGGGTATCCGCCCCATAGGTTTCGCAAATCTCGGCGGGGTCTACGGTGTTGTACTTGGACTTGGACATTTTCTCCACCATTGAGGTGGTGTGGAATTCGCCTGCCTCATTGGTTTCAAACACGAGGCTGTCGTCCTGCACCCAGGCCTTATAGGCCTCGGTATCCAGGATGCCGTTACGCACAAAGCCCACCGGCACGTGTAGCTGGGAGTACTGGCTCTCAGTCTCTTTCGTCACGAGATCGGCCGACACAAAAGCGTTGGATGCCTGATGACGGTAGGCCAGTTGGGATGTTCCCTGGATCATGCCCTGATTGACCAGCCGGGAAAAAGGCTCATCTACCGGACACTCGCCGATATCATGGAGAAAATGCGTCCAGAAGCGGGCATACAACAGGTGCCCCACGGCATGCTCGGTCCCCCCCACGTAGAGGTCCACAGGCATCCAGTATTGGAGGCGTTTGGGATCGGCGTAGTGGCTATCGTTGTAGGCGTCGGTATAGCGGAGGAAATACCAGCTGGAGCCGGCGAGGCCGGGCATGGTATTGAGATCCCGGACTGAGCCGTCAGGCAGGTTTTTCCAGTCCTGGGCCCGGCCGAGCGGCGGCTCGCCGTCGGGAGAAGGCTTGTATTCGTCCACCTCAGGCAGGGTGAGCGGAAGCTGATCCAGGGGAACCGCCTGCGCGACGCCTTCGGCGTCGTAGGTGATCGGGGTCGGCTCACCCCAGTAGCGTTGCCGCGACCAGATCACATCCCGCTGCCGGTAGGTAATCTCGCGCTCCCCTTTGCCCAACTCCTCCAGTTTGGCAATCATCGCCTTGATGGCCTCATGACCGGTCATGCCATTCAGGAAGTCAGAATTGATCAAACGGGCGTCTTTGGAGTCGTAGGCCGCCTCCTCAATATCACCTTCCTCGGTGATCTTGACGATGGGGATGCCAAACTTTTTGGCGAAGTCCCAGTCCCGCTGATCCCCGGAGGGGACCGCCATGATGGCGCCCGTTCCGTAGGTAATCACCACATAATCAGATACCCAGATCGGAATGCGTGCCCCCGTGATGGGGTGCAGAGCATAGCCTCCGGTGAAGACACCGGTCTTGGTGGTGCCGGCCATACGCTCGATTTCGGAGCGGTTCTGGGCGGCTGCGACATAGGCCTGGACTGCCTCCTTTTGCTCAGCGGTTGTGATCTTGTCCACGATGCTGTGCTCGGGGGCCACCACCATAAAGGTCACTCCGTAGAGCGTATCCGGGCGGGTGGTAAATACCTCCAGCTCGTCCGTCTGCCCCTCCACCCCAAAGCGGATGCTGGCCCCTTCGGAGCGGCCGATCCAGTTGGTCTGCATGGTCTTCATGGCGTCGGACCAGTCGAGGCGATCAAGCGCATAGAGCAGGCGGTCGGCGTAGGCGGTGATGCGCAGCATCCACTGCCGCATCTTGCGCCGCTCGACGGGATGCCCGCCTCGCTCGGATTTGCCGTCCTTGATCTCTTCATTGGCCAGCACGGTGCCCAGGGCCGGGCACCAGTTGACCGTCGCCTCGCCCGCGTAGGCGAGGCGGTACTCCATCAGAATATCGGCCTGCGCCTTGCGGGACATCGCCTGCCATGCGGCGGCGGTAAAGGTCCCCTTATAGGTCGTAGCGGCCTTGAGCCCAGCCGTACCATACTGGGCGAAATGCGCTTCCAGATCCGCAATGGGCCGGGCCTTGTCAGCGTGTTTGTCGTACCAATGCTCGAAGAGCTGGACAAAAATCCACTGCGTCCACTTGTAATAATCCGGGTCGCTGGTCGAGATCTGCGTCTCCGGATCATGGTGCAGCCCCAGGATGGTCATCTGCTCCAGATAGCGGTCGATGTTTTTCCGGGTGGTTTCGGCAGGATGAATCCCGGTCTGTATGGCGTACTGCTCAGCTGGGAGCCCAAAGGCGTCGAAACCCATCGGGTGCAGCACATTAAAGCCCTTCAGCCGCTTATAGCGCGCCACGATATCGGTGGCGATATACCCCAGGGGGTGGCCTACGTGTAGCCCGGCGCCCGAAGGATAGGGAAACATATCCAGGACGTAGTATTTTGGCTTAGTGGACTCTTTCTCAGCGGTAAAGGTGCCGTGGTCCTTCCAGTACTGCTGCCAGGCCTTTTCGATCCGGCGAAAATCGTAGGTACCCATAAGAAATGGTATCTGAAAAATAGGAAACAGAAAACGCGTGCAGCCTTACAGGCTGCGGGGGTGTATGAACCTGCGAAGGTAGCAGGATTTTAGCTGATGGACAATGCACAGGAAGGGAAAAAGCCCTTCTGGCCGAGCCTGCGGCCCGAGGCCACAACCCCCCAAAGGGAGCATATACGTCCCTCTGGAAGGAAAGTATTCCGATGTCGGAAGAAATATTCGGCTTGGCATGGTTTTCGTGTAAATAGATTTGATCCCCTCTTGACTACGGGCAAGTTTGATCCGGTTTTTGCCCACTTCAAACACCCCATGTTCTGTTCAGGCATATTATGCTCGCACAAAGTGCGTTGAAATATGTATATTTCCCCCGCGATGGAAAGGCACCCTTTTTTCTTAGTATGGGTTCTGTTTGGCCTGCTGTGGACACCCCTGTCTGCGCAAGGGCACGAGGGATCAGAATTCAATTCTTACCTGGTGGACTTCACCAAGGGAGATGCGAATGGCAGCCTGATCAATACCACGATTTCTGCCTGGGGCCTCTCCACCATACGGAAAAGCCAGCCGGGGCAGTTCCGCTCCAACAGCCACCCAGTCGACCTGGTCCGCCCCCGGCAGATGCAGACGGTAAGCCCGGTGCTGTATATCGACAATTTTCTGGAGGGACAAGTGGAAATCAGCCTGCGCTTTTCCTCTGATAGTCTGAGCTGGGGAAGTTGGCAAGCGCTTTCCCACCATGAGCCCTGGCATCCGTACGACAGCCTGCTGGTCGCCGACCCGATATTCGTCGGGACCGACATCAAGTACTTTCAGTTTCTGGTCACCTTCCTGCCCACCCAGCCGGGCTCCGAGCCGGTGCGGATACGTGCCCTGCGCTTTGACTACTTCACCCCGGGTGATCAGACGGCCATCTCGCCACAGGATCTGGTTTCGCACCCCATTCTGGGGGCCAATATCAACCCGAGCTGCGATTGCGAACCACCGCTCTTTGCCACCCGCACCGAATGGGGCTGCCCCGATGGGCAAAGCCCGTCTTGTGCCCAGCCGGCCTATGCGCCGGTCTCGCACATGATCGTGCACCACTCGGCCACCCCCGGCACCGCCACCAACTGGGCGGCGGTGGTCCTCTCCATCTGGAACTATCACGTCAATACCAATGGCTGGTGCGACATCGGCTATAACTGGCTTATCGCCCCCGACGGAGTCGTGTATGAAGGCCGGGGTGGGGGCAACAACGTGCGCGGCGCACACTTTTGCGGCACCAATACAGGCACCATGGGGATCTGTATGATGGGAACCTACGAAGAAACCGATCCCACCCCTGAGGCCCTGGCAAGCCTCGAAAAACTCCTGGCCTGGAAAGGCTGTGATGCGGGTCTGGATGTTACCAGCACCCAACTTCATGCCTCCTCCGGGCTCCTGCTCCCGACCATCGCCGGTCATCAGGACGGCTGCAACACCCTCTGCCCCGGGCAGCACCTGTATGCAGACCTGCCCAGCGTGCGCACACAGGTCTCCGACCAGATGGAGGCCTGCGCCATTACCTCCATCGCCCATGCCCCCCTGGCTCTTGAGGTCAAGCTCTACCCCAATCCGAGCGAGGGGCAGGTGACCCTCGCCCTGGATCTGACGAGCCCGTTCCAGGGCGAAGTCGTGGTCCGCAATCACCTGGGCCAACTTCTGGAGCGCGAAGAGCTCCGACTGCCCGCCGGGCAGCATTTCCGGGAATACCAATTCTCCACCCTGCCCCGCGGTCTGTACTACATACAGCTGCGCTCGGCCCGGAGACAACGGTCATTGCCACTCTTGTTGCGATGAGGGGATTCTAAAAAATCTTCCTTTCAACTAAAACTGTGTTATCTTGGACATGCCCGGCGGCCGATGCGGCTTTCGGGCGTATCTACGTCCATCTGACCAACCTTTATCCGCTCTCTTTTTACTACACACTTCCGTGCCTTCAACCCCTTCGCCAGGGGTCTTGCTTTTTTTCCTGCTTATGGCATCTTCCGGCTGGGCACAGCCAGATGATGCCCATGCTCTGCAGGACCGGCAACTTTCCCTGGCTCTTTCACAGCAGCAGGCCGTACTCGGCTGGCCGCCCCCCCTTCATCAAGGCCGCGTCTTCTCCCCCTATCTCCCCAGCATCATCGGAAACCCCTGGTTGGACTCCCTCTGGCAATCAGGGACCGTCCAATGGGAGGACCAAACGTATGGACCCGTTCTGCTCCGGTACAACACACACCAGGACCAGCTCCTTTTCCGGCCCCATCTGCAGGCGGCAATCAAACTGGACGACAGCCTAGTACAGGCTTTCTGGCTGGGAGAACGCTACTTTGTAATGGCCTATGGCCCATACCTCACAGAGGAGGCTCCGGCGCCCCTGCGTACCGGATACCATGAGCGGCCCTACTCCTCAGACAGCCTGCGATTGATGGTCAAATACCGGAAGCAGCTGTTTTCCTATCATCGGAGCAACACCATCGAACAAAGCTTCCGGCCCTGGATGCGCATGTATCTGGAGACGCCGGCGGGATACCATTCCATCCGCACCCGAAGCCACCTGCGCCAAGCCTTCCCGCAATACCGCAGCCAGCTGCGCCGCCTGTACCGAGCCGAACAGATCCGCCGGGGCAAGCTCACTGTAGATCAGTGCGTACGCATTCTTCAAGTGATTGATTCCCTGTCTGCCGCCCAATAAGCTCCCTACTATGTCCTCTTCGTCCCTCTTACGCATGAGCTGGTGGGGGTGTCTGCTCCTTAGCCCCATGTGCCTGATATCCCAGGAGCTACCTCAGTCCTATGGAGGCAGTTCCTTTCCAGCCTTTGCCCGGGAGGTAAAGACCCAGATGGGAATCCCCCTTTTTTACATTCCTGAATGGGTCGATAGCCTGACCGTCCAGCAAGCCGCCGGGGTAAGCAGCCTGGCAGATGTGCTGGATGCCACCCTCCAGCCTGTCGGCCTCGGCTGGTGGCGCAGCCCGAGCGGCGCCATTTATTTGCTCCCCGCCGCCACCCGCTTGCAGAGCAGCCTGCCGCCTCCACCGCGACACATCCCCACCCAGAATCGGCCCCAGGCTGGGGAGGCCTCCGACATTGCTCTGGTAGACCACCAGTACGACCCGGCGCGACGTGGCCCAATCCGGATGCCCCCCCGGACCCTGGGACTGGACAACGGCCAGACCCGGGCTACCCTCTCTGGTTATGTAAAGGACGAGGCATCCGGCAGCGCCATCGCCGGTGCCAGTGTCCAGGTTGAGGCCTTACGCATCGGGGCTTATACCGATGAGACGGGCTATTTTGCGCTGAGTATGCCTACCGGCTCCTATGAGTTGCGCTTCCGTAGCTTCGGTAAGGGCGAAATCATCCAGCCCTTGATCCTGCGGGGTGATGCCGAACTCAATATGGAGATGCGTGATGCCATCAAAGAGCTTGATGAGGTCCTGATCGAGGCCGAGCGCCAGCGGAACGTGGAAGATGTCCAAATGGGCGTGAGCCAACTGAGCATTCAGGCGATGAAGCAAATGCCCGCCCTCATGGGCGAGGTAGATGTAATCAAGTCGGCGCTCCTCCTGCCCGGGGTGCAAACCGTGGGCGAAGGCAGCGGCGGCTTCAACGTACGAGGGGGCGCCGTGGACCAGAACCTCATTCTGCTACAAGATGCTCCGGTATTTAACCCCAACCATTTGTTTGGGTTTTTCTCCGCCTTCAATCCCGATGTGATCAGCGAATTTGAGCTGTATAAAAGCGGCATCCCCGCCAAATATGGCGGCCGCATTTCTTCGGTCTTTGACATCCGGATGAAGGAGGGCAACCGGCGGAAATACGAAGTGCGGGGGGGGAATCAGTCCTGTCACGGGGCGACTGAGTGTCGAAGGCCCGATCGTCCGGGACAAAGGTTCCTTTGTCGTGGGTGGGCGCAGCACCTACTCGGACTGGATCCTGAGACGGCTACCCGATCCGGCGCTGCGCAACAGCCGCGCCGGCTTCTTTGACCTCAACGGCCACGCCAACTATGAGCTCAACAACAAAAACCGCCTGGAGGCCTCGGCTTACTATAGTCGGGACCGCTTCACCCTCAATGCCGATACGACCTTCGGCTACAGCAACCGCACCAGCACCCTGAGCTGGAAGCACCTGTTCAACCCCCGCCTGTACGGTGTCTTTGCGGCCATCAACAGCCATTACGACTATGAAGTAAGCAGCAGCAGTCGCCCCAGCGAAGCCTATCGCTTGCGCTATGGCATCGACCACCTCGAAGGCAAGGCCGACTTTACCTGGCTGGCCAACCCGGCTCACACCGTCCGCTTCGGGGCGGGCAACATCTGGTACCGCCTGCAACCCGGCCAGCTGACCGGCATCGGCGACTCCTCCCTGCGCCGGTCGGTGACCCTCTCCCAGGAGCGCGCCACCGAATCGGCGGCCTATCTTTCTGACGACTGGACCATCAATGAGCGGATAACCCTCTCGGCGGGCCTCCGCTTCTCCCTTTATACTGCTTATGGGCCACGGCCGATCTACTCCTACGGGGCGGATGCGCCCCGGGAGCTGTCAACCCTGGTGGATACCACCTTTGTCCCATCCGGACAGGTCCTGCAACGATATGCCGGGCCAGAGTTTCGGCTCGCGATGCGTTTTCTCGTGGATGAATCGAGCTCCATTAAGCTCAGCTTCAACCGAATGCGGCAGTATCTGCACCGCATCTCCAATACCGTCTCCATTGCACCTACGGAGGTATGGAAGCTCAGCGATTCCTATATCCGGCCGCAGGTTGGGGATCAGCTTGCCATAGGCTACTTCCGGAATTTCCGGCAAAACAGCATAGAGACTTCGGTGGAGCTGTACTACAAGTCGCTAACAGACATTCTGGATTATAAAGCCGGTGCCAATCTTCTGCTCAATCCCTACCTGGAAACAGAGGTAATCAACGGCTTGGGTCGCGCCTACGGCGCGGAGTTTCTGATCAGCAAGAATACCGGCCGTCTCAACGGCTGGATGAGCTATACCTACAGCCGTACGCTGGTTCAGGTCAATGGACCCTACCCCGAGGAAAAAGTCAATGGAGGTGCCTGGTTTCCCGCCAATTTCGACAAACCCCACGACCTCACCCTCGTGGGGAATTATCGCTTCTCCCGGCGCTTTAGCATCTCCAGCAATTTCACCTACAGCACCGGCCGGCCGATCACCCTGCCCGTGGCACAATACCGCTATGGCAATAGCGTAAGGGTCTACTATTCAGACCGCAATGCCTACCGGGTTCCGGACTATGTTCGCTGGGATTTCTCGGTCAATGTAGAAGGCAATCACAAGATCAAGAAGCTTGCCCATTCGTCGGTCTCCTTTTCCATATACAATGTGCTGGGCCGAAGAAATGTATTCAGCATTTACTTCGTCACCCAGAACGGGCAGGTCAGGGGCTATCAGCTCTCGATTTTTGGCCGTCCGTTTGCCACCATTACGTACAACTTCCGGATGTGATCCCTGCCCCATGCGCGCATCTCATCTTATCTTCCTTCCGGTGATCGGCCTATTGATGACCCTGGCCTGCCGGGATCCATATCGACCTGAAATAGAAGGGTTTGAATCCCTCATGGTCATCGAAGGCCGTGTCACCGACGACACGGCCGGCAGCCAGGTGCGGCTCAGCCGCAGCTATGGCTTTGAACAGAGCTCTGCACAGGCGGTGCAAGGAGCCACCGTCCGCTTTGACGCGGAGAGCGGCGAATCATATCTCCTCACCGAGGTGGCCCCGGGACTGTATCAGACCGATCCCGATAGCTGGATGCCCGCACCCGGCGCAGCCTACCGGCTGCGCGTCGATACCCGTGAGGGCGAGGCCTTTGCCTCGTCCTATGAGCGCCTGAAAGTTGCCCCTTCCATCTCTGCCCTTGATAAGGCATTTACCGAACGTAACGGGCAGGCCCTCGGCCAGATTGACCAGGGGATGCAAATAAAGCTCAGTACCAGCGACCCCACGGGCGAAACCCGATTCTATCAGTGGGCATACGATGAAACTTACGAGTTCTTTGTCCCCTACCCCATTTTTGAACGCTGGGAATGGGAGCCCACTCCCCGCGGGGTGCCCATCCCCTGGGAGGAGGAAACCTACCATTGCTACCGCTCTCTGGTATCCGAAGAGATTCTGATCGGCACGACGCGCCAGCTGGAAGAAGACGTCATCCGCGACTTTCCCTTGCTATTTGTCGATGCCCAGAGCGGGAAGGTTTATTGGGACTACAGCTTGAGGGTCAAGCAATATGCCTTGAGCGAAGAGGAGTTTGCCTATCTGGAAGCCATGAAGGCCAATACCGAAACCACAGGCTCACTATTTGACCCAATTCCCACGGAGATCAGGGGAAACATCATGGACCTAAACGACCCAGAGCGCCCGGTCATAGGCTATTTTGGCGCTTCTACGGTCAGTGAGCAACGTATCTTCCTCCACCCCAACGAATGGCCGACCACTGTCCGGCGCCAGCGTCCCCTGAGCCGCTGTGAGCCCGACACCATTGAGCTTGACCTCTTCGAATTACAAATCACCGGCATGCCCAATGAAAGCTACATCTGGTATGACACCCTATATGTCGAAGGCATCTTCCCAGCGGGCTTTTTGCTGGTGCGGCCTCATTGCGGAGACTGCAAGGTCACCGGCTTCCCCGAGCGTCCCCCCTATTGGCCCAACTAAGTCCTCTTCATGCGCGCATTCTCCTTCATCTTGTTATTCGGCCTGATCGGTAGCGCCCTACCGGGCCAAAGCCTTTCCGAAGACAGCCTGCGGGCCCGCTATGCCCGGGACGTGGAACAAAGGTATCAGGAAGTCTGCTACCTGCACCTGCCGCGCCGCCAGTACCTGAGCGGTGAGCATGGCTGGTTCGGGGTACTGGTCACCAGCGGCCTCACCCGGGAAGCCTCTCCCCTGAGTCGGGTCGCCTATGTAGAGGTCATCAATCGCGAGGGCAACCCCGTCTGGCAGGGAAAAATTGGCCTTAAGGATGGGTTGGGCGAAGGACGCTTCGAGCTGCCAGACGGCCTGGCCTCTGACCACTATCTGCTGCGGGCCTATACCCGCTGGATGCGCAACGGTGATCCCGGCCTTTTTTTCTCTACCTGGATCCAGGTCGTCAATCCCCAGCTGCCACCCCGCCGCCATGCGGCGCCGC
>RFHL01000751.1 GCA_003696875.1 Bacteroidota bacterium
GTACTGGATGAGGAGGTCGCCCTGGGGGTCTTCGCGGAAGTAGGCTTCTTCATGCCAGCCCCGGGGGCTGTCGTCGGGGACGCGGCGGTGGTTGTGGGCATCGGTGATGCCAAGGGTGGTGAGTCGTTGTTGGAGGTAGGACATGGGGGGGAGAGGTCAGGTCAGAGGAGAGAGGTCAGAGAATGGGAGATTGGCCTGCGGCGGTGGAGTGGCGAGATCCTTCACTTCGTTCAGGATGACAATCTGCGATTGGGGGTGGGCTGTGGCCATCTACGATTTCTATGTATGGCTCACCCAGCGGGTGTCATGCTGACCGGAGGGAAGCATCTAATGGGAGGGGTGCCTGCGGCGGTGGTAAGGGAAGGACAGGTCGCGACCTGTCCCTACCTGCAGCGGTGTAGAATCAGTACATGAAAGGGGGTGGTCTCGAGGTCGAGGTAGCGGCGGTAGTGCCGGGCGTAGAAGGCGCGGCTGTGCTCGGCGTCGGCCTGGCCGTCGAGGAGCTGGAGGAGGCCGGCGGAGACGTGGGCGAGGCTGGGATAGGGGTATAGGGTGAGCAGGCGGGCGGGGAAGGGTTCGAGGCCGGTGGCTTCCTGGGCGTCGATCCGGAGGATCTGGCCGGGCTGCCAGCCGTGGGTGGCGGGCAGCAGCAGGGGGAAGACGGGCTTGCTGAGGTTGCCGTTGGGGTCGCGCCGCAGGCGGAGGAGGGGTGTTGAGGGGGGCTGGTTCATGGTTGAGGGTTCGTGGTTCGTGGTTGAGGGTTCCTGGTTGGGCGCTATCGGTGGGAAAAAAGTCAGGGAAAAAGCACGTTTGACGAGGGCTGCGGCTAGCGGGCCTGGGTGAGCTTGAGCTGCCGGGCGAGGGCTGCACGGGCTTCGTCGTCGAGCTCACGGGGATCCCGGAAGAGATACTCCGGATCGAGCACATCGCGGTAGGTACACTTCAGGAAGTCGGCAATGGCGAGAATGACGGTGGCATTCTGGGATTTGCCCTTCAGCACATTGTGCACGGTGACCCGGGTCACCTCGTCCTGGGTGTTGAGCCGGCGGCGCAGCTGCAGGAAGACGGCGGCGGGGAGCTCCATCAGGCGCTCCTCCAAATGCGGGGAGTGGTTAACGGGATTTGACATGTGTAAAAAAATAAGTTAAGTTTGGGGTCGGTATCCACGAATAAACGGATCATTCGGGTAAAAAATCAACTTATGCAAAGCATTTTGTAAACTTATTTGCTCAATGGTTTAAAATGTATCTCTGCTTAAAATGATCTCATGTCCGATTATTTATCGCTATGGATCTGAATGAAAAGCCTATTGGCCAGCGACTTAAGATTGCACTCCGGGTGGCGGATGTCACGGTACAGGAGGTGGCCGATGCCCTGGGACAAAGCCGTCAGAGCGTTTACAAATATTTTCATGGGACGTCGGCCCTGCGGGCCGATATCCTGATGAAGATCCTGGAGGCTTTCCCGCAGCTGGACCGGGCGATGATCCTGGAGGAGGCGCCCAGCTCGTACAGCACACGGGAAGCGTCCTCCGCTCAGACGGAGGACGTGGGGGAAGGGACTGGCTATGAACGTTTTTCACCTGCCCGGGCGCAGCTGGAGCAGCTCGCTCAGCGGGTGGCGGACCTGGAGCGGGAGAATGCGACGCTGCGGGAGCTGGTGGCGAGCCAGCGGGAGGTGATTGCGCTGCTGAAGGGGAAGTAGGGCGTACCATCAGGGGGCTGTACATTCCCAAAAGGACTTGGATGTTTGTATGAAAAGGTTTACATTTGTCCAGGGCTTTTGACGGAATTACTTCGTCGGGCCAGACGATTTGAATGCGCCTGACTTTTTTGCCATGAAAATACTGGATCCCGCTCTGGGACAACGACTTAAACGGGCCCTGCGCGCCGAGGGGATCTCGGTGCCTGCGGTGGCGGCGGCGCTGGATCAGAGCCGGCAGAGTGTTTACAAATATCTGAATGGGACGACGGCCCTGCGGGCCGATGTGCTGGAGGCGATCCTGGGGGCTTTCCCGCAGTTGGACCGGGACAGTATCTTGTCCGGGGATGGTAAAAGGCCTTCAGATGGCGCTGCCTGGCAGCGTATCGCGGATCTGGAGCGGGAAAATGCGACGCTGCGGGAGCTGGTGGAGAGTCAGAAGGAGGTGATTGGGTTGCTGCGAGGCAAGGGGGGCTGAGGGCCCAAACTGTATCAAAAAATAAAGTGTATCACATGTTTTTTTCTCGTATAAACCTCTAATTAATTGATCCTATGGCGGTTAAGTGGTCGAGACTGGCCTATCCAGTCCTGGGTACTAAACCGTCTGTACGTAATGTATGGGCGGTTTTTTGTGGGCTGCGCCAAAATTTCGCCACAGATGCTGGCACATTTTGGCCTCATCTCCAGCTCGGTTGGCTTGTCTGCTTTAGCTTGTGACAATCCGGTTTAGAGCACTGACCCTTGGGGGTGCCTCTCCTTCTTAGCCGCTGTTGATGGGGATTACTCGATGGGTTCGAAAGTGTAAAGAATCGCTAACTGGGGCAGTAGGGAGCATTTCCACTGCTTTGCTAGATACATCATCCCGCGCCCTGGGCTTTGGCCTGGGGCGTTTTTGATTAGTGGGGTTGAGGATGAATGAATCACCTTTATGGTTGGTCCTACAATCGGAGAGACCGACGTCCCCTCCCGACCTGTTACTCCGAGGACAATGGAATCATCAGGGCCGATAGGTCCGGATCGGCCATATCCGGGTCCAGGGGAAACATCGGGCGTTTGATGCGCTGATAGGGCAATCGTCCCAAGTCCTGATCCACCCCGCCCGGCGTCAGGGCCATCACCCAGTCCCCGCGCATGTCGTAGAGTTCCGGCACCAGATAGCCGATTTTGACCACCACGATATCCGCTTCGCGGGGTTTGAGATCCAGTTCGGTGAAGTCCGCCTCGTGATGATACGGCTTGCGCTTCCGGGTCACAATGACGGACACGCTGCCGGCCTGCACCACGACTTCTACCTCCGCGTGCTTGTCTCCCTCTTTGATGGCGGTGACGGTCCCCTGCAGGCGCAGGGGCGGTGCGTAGCGGGCATCCACGGCGGCGCCGGCTTCGGCGTCTACCTGCCCCCCAATCCCTACTTCCAGAGCTTGTTTCACGACCTTGGGGCCGGGGATCGAGGCGTAGATCAGTGCCGGGCCGTCTGCGGACTTGAATTCGGGGCGCTTCAGAATTTCGGTCAGCGTCCAGGTCACATCACCCGCGCCCCCCGCAGTGGGGTTGTCCCCCATATCACTGATGATGAAGGGTTTTTTGGTGCTGGACAGGGCCTGCGCCATGGCGTCTTCAAAGGTGGTGGTAGGCGCTACGAAGACGAATTCGTTGCGCACCTCCCAGAAGTGCTGTGCCAGTGCTTCGGCGGCCTCCTTGACGGCTTGCCTCTCATCGCCGTAGGCCATGACCACGGCATGGTTGCGGGGTTCGTCTGCCCAGGCGTAGCCTACCCAGATGGCCGCGTCGATGACGCCCGGCTGCTCGGCCAGGGGTTGAACCCTGGCATACAGGCTCTTGGCCGGCTCAATGCGGGTACTGGTTTTTTCGCCGGGCAACAAGATCGGCACCGGAACCCAGGCTTTGTAGGCGGGGCGGCCTTTACCTGTTTGGAGGCGCTCCAGCAGGTTTACCACGGCTCGTTCTTTGGATTCCCAGGCATCCTCATGGGGGGCCATGCGGTAGCAGGTTATCAGGTCGGTTTCCTGAGCCAATCGCTCCGAGACATTGCCATGCAGGTCCATACAGGTGGAAATGAGCGTTTCGCTGCCCACGACTTCCCGGACTTTCTGGATCAAATCGCCTTCGGGATCATCCAGGCCCTGCACGCTCATGGCCCCATGAATATCAAAAAACAGGCCGTCGTAGGGAAGGTTAGCGTGAAGCAGATTCAGCATATCGCCTACCAGCGTATCATAGGCGCCCCGGGTCACGATGCCCCCCGGCAAGGCATGGCCTTGCAGCGCCGGAAACCACTCGGCCTGGGATCGTACCCCCTCCGGTGCCTGCATAAAGGGATATTTGTTGAGCAGGGCATCTCCCCGATCCGGATGAAAAGCCGCGGCATGGGTAACGGCCGGGGAGAAGGTGCTGGACTCAATGGCCAGGCCGGCGATGGCAATACGCGGTAAGGCAGGAGAAGCCGGCTCAGGCGTACAAGCCAGGACGAGGCTGAGGGCAAGCAGCCATAGGAACGATTGGGGCATACTGTTGGGGGCGGTCTTTGGCACAAGATATAAAGACTCGGCCAGACCTGCACCGTTTCGGACAGGAGCAAAAATTCGATTTTTCGAATTATTGGGCAGTCGATACTCTTTTTCACGCAAACAAGAGCCTTTTTGG
The DNA here is from genome assembly GCA_003696875.1 of Bacteroidota bacterium. GTDB lineage: Bacteria > Bacteroidota > Bacteroidia > J057 > J057 > RFHL01. The sequence continues at coordinate 4,366 of RFHL01000751.1, forward strand.
GGTCAGGCTTTGGGCTCGGGGCCTGCTACGCTGGCAGGCCTGTGAGAATTTCCCTTGTTTTCGCCCATCTACCCCCACACATACCGCTTGGCCAGTACCGTCAGCAGCACCGAGCGGGCCAGCATAAAGAGCAACATGGCCAACCACAGGCCGTGGTTGCCCAGATGGGGGAAGGCCAGGTAGAAAGCGGGCAAAAACACCCCGAAGGTGGCCAGGAGCATGGTATTCCGCATGGGGCGCACGGCGGTGGCCCCGATATAGGCCCCGTCCCAGAGAAAGGCGACCGCCCCGGCGATGGCCAGGCCACTCATCCAGCCCAGATAGGGCTGGGCCGCCGCGATCACCTCCGGCTGATCGGTAAAGAGTCGCAGCAGCGGCCCGCCTGCCAGGGCATAGAGCAGCGCAAAGGCGATGCCCAGCCCGCCGCCCCATAGAAACAGCCGCCCCAGCACGGCCCGCAGGCGGGCCTGATGGCCTTCGCCGGTAAAGCGACCCACCAGGCTTTCGGCCGCAAAGGCAAAGCCATCCACCCCAAAGGACATGGTGTAGAAATACTGCAGCAGAATCTGGTTAGCGGCCAGCACCAAGGGATCCACGCCGGAGGACTGGGCGGTGAAGAAGGAAAAGGTGAAGATTAGACAGAGAGTGCGGACGAAGATGTCGGCATTGACGGAAAAGAAGCGCGCCAGGGCGGCGCGCTGCACCAGCGCCTGCCAGTGCAGATGGGCCAGCAGGCCCCGGTAGCGCAACCAGAAAAGCCCCAGCGCGGCTAGCAGGCCCAGATACTGGGCCATGACGGTGGCAAGGGCCACCCCGTCGGACTGCAAGCCCTCGCCCAGGACCAGCCAGAGGTTGAGCCCTACATTGGCGAGGTTGATGAGGAGGGTGAGGAATAGGGGAAAGCGGGCATTTTGCATGCCGAGAAACCAGCCCTGTAGGGCATAGAGCCCGATGGTGGCGGGGGCGGCCCAGACACGAATGAAAAAGTAGGACCGTGCGAGTTCCAGCACCTCGGCTTCGCCGGGGATGAGGGCAAAGCCAAGCCAGGCGATGGGCCGCTGCAGCAGCAGGATCAGCAGAGCTGCGCTCCCGGCGACGAGCAAGGCCCGCCCCAGCAGGTGGATCTGTGCAGGGGCATCGCCCTGTCCGTAGGCCTGGGCGGTCATGCCCGTGGTACCCATCCGCAGAAAGCCCATCCCCCAGTAGATGAAGTTGAGCACCAGGCTGCCCAGGGCCACGGCACCCAGATAGTAGGGCGAGTCCAGCCGCCCCATCAGGGCGGTATCCACCATCCCCAACAGGGGGACGGTGAGGTTACTCAGGATGTTGGGGATGGCCAGACGCAGGATCAGGCGATTCATGGGCAGTCAGATCAGGGGGGCAAAGGTCCGAATTCCCCGGGAAACTCGTATTATTGAGCTGGCTTTCTTCTCGCGAAACCTCGACCACTATGCCGCATACCGAATTTTCCTTTTCCAGCCAGGGGCAGACCTTCTATGCCCAGAGTTGGACGCCGGAACAGTCTCCCCGCGCTCTCCTGGCCCTCATCCACGGCCACGGCGAGCATAGCGGCCGCTATCACGAACTAGCGACCGCCCTGACGGCGGGCGGCCTGGCCGTGGCGGCTTTTGAC
>RFHL01000752.1 GCA_003696875.1 Bacteroidota bacterium
GGCTCGCCGCCCTCCCGGGCGTGGATGGTCGGGTCGTACATGGCCTCACTCACAACCGTGGGCAGATAATAGCGCCCCTGATAGGCGGCATTCAGTACCACGATGAAGGTCTTGCTTTGGCCTTTGTCCAGGTCGTAGAAGGTATACACCCGATCGTCGCGGATGTCCTGATAGGTAGGCACATCCCCGCGGGGGCCGGTGCCGTCCAGACGCGTATTGATAATCTCCCAGCCGGGCGGGAAAATCTGCGCCAGTGACATCTGCTCGTAATCCCGCAGGCCGGTATTTTTGAGGGTCACTTTGGCCAGGAAATCGGTCCCCTGCAGCAGGCTCTGGGCCCGCAGAGGCTGGCCGGAGAGCGTGGTATAGGCGATGTCCATCGACAGGCCGCGAGCGGCTGAGCTGGTGTCGCCCTGCATGGGCACCCCGCGCAGGATCAGACGTGGGTGGATCAGGGCTCCGCTGCGGTTGCGCACCTCCAGCTCGCCCCGATGTTGCTCGCCCAGGTCGGCCTGCCAGAGGGGCTCTTCCGCCTGCACCTCGGTCCAGCTTCCGCCGCCGATGCGATAGGAAAACTTCAAGCCAGACTTGGCTCCCCCCTGCCCGGCATAGCGGGCCATGCCTACCAGAGCGTAGGCTGTGGCCTGGGTGTTGAGATACTCCTCAGAGGCCAACTGGGCGGAGATGGCCTCGACCAGAGAGGTCGCCTCGCTGCGGCGATCCATCAGGCTCAAGGCCTGCAGCATCATAGCCTGATCCCGTACCTGCGACCCGAAGGTCCCGTTCAGTTCGCTGTAATCAGGGACCGTCATCCCGGCCTGACGGGTGATCTGCCGCGCCACCTCCGGCTGCCCGGCCAGGTGGTATGCGGCCGCCAGGTTCCAGCGGGCCGCCACATAGAGGTTGCGCTGGCTGCGCAGCCGGTTCATGGCCCCAACTTCCGGGTGCCCGGCCAGGGCTAGGAGGAAGAGGCGATAGGCCTGGGTCAGCTCCTCATTGCGGCCGTCGCCCTCAGGAGCCGTCCAGCCCAGGGCCTCGTCGCGCAGGTATTTCCGCCAGTTGGTCATCAACTGGCTGGGCACCGAGTAGCCTGCCTGCTGGGCCTCCAGCAGAAAATGGCCCGCATAGTTGGAGCCCCACTCGCTGGGCTCGGATTGCCCGGGCCAGTAGGCAAAGCCGCCACTGGGCGTCTGGAAGAGTTTGATGCGGTTGATGGTGGCGCGCACCTTGTCATCCACCCGTCCCCGCTGGGCCGGATCCAGCTGCATCAACTCTGGGAGGTAGACCAGCGGGAAGCCCGCCGAGGTGCTTTGCTCGATACAGCCAAAAGGATACGTGAGCAGGTACTCCAGGCGCTGTCCCAGATTGAGCGGGGGCAGGGCCGAGACCTCCAGCAAGCTGGACTGGGTGCCCAGCATGCCAGGCGCCTGGTATGACTGCCGCCAGGTCTGGTTTTTCTCCAGGGCCGTCGCCAGCACA
>RFHL01000753.1 GCA_003696875.1 Bacteroidota bacterium
AAGTGAGGCTTTTTCTGACGCCGTATGCGGGCAAGGGATCAAGCCAAAAGCAGACTTTATTCTTTGAGCGTTACTAAGCTGGGCTTTCAGCGGTGGGGTTTCGATCCGACGCAAGGCCCGCGTTTCGGGATCGTAGCAGGCGAAGCCATCCTGCAGGGCGGCCACGATGCCGCCCTGCCGACGCAAGGCCATCACGCCCAGCGCCTGCCCCAGTTCATGCGTATCAACCTGGCCATTTTCCGGGTTGCCCTCGAAATACTGTCCCTTGAGGAGATCTACCCAGTAGTAGCGTTGGGTAGCAGGATCCCAGATGGGACCTTCGCCATGCTCGGTAATCGTTGAGAAAAGGGGGGCAGGGGTCAGGTTCATGGCGTAGCGGGGATTGAATCGGGCTGGGGAAAGAAGGCATCGCCCCAATGCGCTCGCAGAAAGGTATGCAAGGCCTGAACCGTATCTTCCATACCTGGCACCTGGGTCAGGTTGTGAAGTTCCTGGGCATCGCGGCGGTGGTCAAACAACATTGATGCCTGGATTTCAGCCGAGTCATTGATCCATTCGGTATAGAACCAGTGATCCCGGATCAGGGTAGCGCCGGCCCAATACTTGGCGACGGCATAGTCCTTGGCGCGGCCTTCGCCGCGCAAGAGGGGCAGCAGGCTCTCGCCGTCGAGGTGGGTGGGCTGAGGCAAGCCCGCCAGGTCGGTCAGGGTCGGGTACAGGTCGATCAGCTCGGTGATCGCCGATATCCTTTTCCCCGGCGTCTCGCCGGGGATGCGCAGCAGCATCGGCACCCGCAGGGCCGTCTCGAAGTTGCAGTGCTTGCACCAAAGCTGGTGCTCGCCCAGGTTCCAGCCATGATCGCCCCAGAGCACCACCACGGTACGCTCGGCCAGGCCTTTTTCCTCCAGCGCCGACAGCAATTTGCCGATCTGGGCATCAGTATAGCTCACCGCGGCGTAGTAGCCGTGGATCAGCGTCCGGGCCAGACGATCGGGCACGGGGCCTTCCTTGGGAACAGCGGCATAGTTGCGCAGTTCCCCGAAGCTATGAAACGCCTCTCGCGGGGTGGACGCCGGCTGCTGATAGCTGGCGGGCAACTGGATGTCCAGGCTGTCATACAGGGCCCAGTATTTTTCCGGGGCATTGAAGGGCAAATGGGGTTTGAGGAATCCCACTGCCAGGAAAAAGGGCTGATCCTGTCCCGCCAGCCGCTCCAGCGATGCGATGGCTTCATTGGCGATGCGGCCATCGTAGTAGGTGCTGTCCGGCAGGGGTGCCCGCTCGTATGGCAAGCCCCGGGAGGTCCGGGAGCGGTTCAGGGCGATGTTTTCGGCCGTGTGGTAGTCGCGCCCCCCGCTTTCGTTGCGGGGCCTGGGCCGCCAGACGGTATCCCAGGCTAGCGTGTCATCATCGGCATGATGGTACACCTTGCCCAGGGAGAGGGTATGATAGCCATGCTGCCGAAAATGTCGGGGCAGGGATATCGCCTCCGGGGCATCCTCGCTCAGATAGGTGTTGTAGGCCCCGGGGAAGCGGCGCCAACCGGGGCGCATCCCTGACAGCAGGCTCGCCCGCGAAGAGCCACAGACCGGCACATTGCAGTAGGCCCGCTCAAAGAGTACCCCCTCCGCGGCCAGGCGATCCAGATTGGGTGCCTGGATGTGGGTGGCCCCGTAGGCCCCGAATTCGGGCCGCAGGTCGTCCACGGCGATGAAGAGGACATTAAGCGGGCCGGCAGGCGGCTCGGGCTGGCAGCTGAGCAGGAGGGTGGCCAACAGCAACCAATATCGGCTTGGATTCATGTAAAATGGAGGCATTTCAATCATTGAGGCGCTTGATCAGAGGAAGCGTACCGGCCCCTGGCTGGGAGACGGTTTGTGGGGGTGGTAGCCCTTACCCTTGTCGACTTAGACCTTTCGGAACTCGATTTATCCTCAGAGAAATATCCGCGCATACACACCGGGGGCGGCCCTTCTACTCCATTTCTTGAAGAATCAGCCCCAAGGCCTCACACACCGCCGCCGCCTTTTGCGGCGGCAGGCTGTGGTAGCTAAAGCAAAAGTGGAGATCACCAGCGGGATCAATCTGGGCCCAGCCGCTGAAAGGCGGGGCCTTGCGGTGGCTGCTGATGTAGGAGCGGATGCTGGTCATCCGGATCGCCCCAAAGGTACCCGTACTCGGAATGGCCCCGGAAAAACTCAAAGCCACATCGCCCATGCGGTGGGCGCTGCGCAAGCCCATCCCGATGATCCAGGGACTGAGCCAGTTCATGGCAAAATGCCCCCCGCGCGCCAGGGTGCGATGCGCCTGCTGCTGCAGCGACTGGCTCAACGTCCAGAGATCCAGGGCCGGGTCGACCAGGTATGGGATCAGGGTGATGCCTGCCCCGAGCTGGGTCGGGTCGGGCTTGGGCCGCAACTTGGGTCGTTGATTGGCAAAGGCCATGCCGCGCAGGAGCGCGTAGTCGCCCCCACTCCCCCGGGCATAGGCCAGCGCCAGCGCCGCCTGCAAGAGGCTGTTGCGGGTGGTCCGGCGCTGCCGCGTTGCCTTCTGGATGATCCGAACCTGATCGGCCGGAATGCTCAGGTCGATCACGCGCGACTCGGCGGTAGGCAGGGCCCGGGTATCATGGGTGGCCTGCCGGCGGTACTGCCGTTCCTGGGCCATTCCCTGCCAGAGAGCCCGGAAGATTTGGCGAGGCGCACTCTTCTGGTTCAGGCACCCCAGGGTCCGGAGGGGGATGGCTTTCCCTTCGCCCCAATAGGCCAGCAGGTCCCGAATCAGGCTCAGAGCGGCCTCGCCATCCATGAAGACATGGTGAAACATGAAGCGCAGGGCGGGCCGCGCCCCGTCCGGAGCGGTGTCGATGCGCCAAAGGGCATCGCCCGGCGCAAAGGCATACGCCAGCCCCGCTTCGATGCAGGCATCGGCGGGGCCAGAAAGCCGCCCGCAGGGCGGCGCTTCCCGGGCCGGCACGAAGGCCGGCTGGCGGGGATGGAGAC